>CALXLN010000120.1 GCA_944389215.1 uncultured Opitutales bacterium | reverse complement strand
GAAGTTGATACAACGCAGAGCCTACGGATACAGAAACTTTGAAAATTACAGACTGAGAGTCCTCGTGGAATGCGGGGTGAAACTATGAAAGACAAATCTAAAAAATCAACCTATTCCACAACCTTTGGTGTTGACCCAAGTTAAGTCAACGCTTGTCTTACACGTCTGCAAAACTTTAAAAATTACAGATCAATAGTTCTAGTCCAATGCGGTATTTTCCACTAACTTCAACTGGATTTGGTGTTGACCCTATTATCTATCTTTTAAATGGAGCGGGCGGTGGGGGTCGAACCCATAACCTCAAGCTTGGGAAGCTCGCGCTCTGCCAATTGAGCTACGCCCGCATTGTTTAATATAACGGCCGTTTACACATAACCGCTTAATATTATTTATTACGCTAGCATTTTATTTTTGCTTATCAAGTTTTTTCAATCTTGCCCTGCTCTTTTTAACAAAATTTTTGTTTTTTCACTGCAAAACCATAAAAAAATGCGCCAACTTTTTCGAGTCGGCGCATGCAAATGGATTTCTTATCGTACTAATGACTCTTTATATATTCTATATCTTTTGCAATTATTTCCCGTTTATCGCCATCGTTTCCGTGCTCTATTATCAGATATCCGTCGTAGCCTTGAGCATCAAGTTCCTGCAATACCTTATCTACGGGAACAACTCCGGTTCCGTATATTACAACAGGTGAATTGCTTATGCCAAAATCCTTTTGGTCCTTGAGATGCACAGTATAGATTCTGCCCTTCAAGGCGCGCAACGCCTCGATTCCATCGAGCCCCGAACAAGTCCATGCTCCGTTGTCGGCGCAAACACCTATATTTTTATAAGGAGCTATATTTTTAGCAACCCACTTATAATCCCAAACTTCATAATTGTCGTGTTTGGCATGGTTGTGGACGCAAGGCAGTATTCCGTATTCATCTGCCAACTTATCCCATATTGGAAATTTCGCAGGATCATCTTCAAAAGATATATATTTCATCCCCATTGTCTTTGCAAATTCAAAAGCCTTTCTTATTTCAGCTTCATCTTTTGCATAAACAACCCCATAAGAAATTGGAGTAACGTCATATTTCTTGCATATAGACTTTAAATACTCAATATGTTCGGGCGCCATATTTGATGACAAAGAAACATTGGGGAAATCACCGCCCAATTTGCCTCCATGTATCTCTGTGTATTTCACTCCCAACTCGTTAAAAAGTTTAAAAGCATCCGTAAGATTCATCTTATGGCATGTATATGTTTGAACGGCTATTTTGCGTTCCGGTTTTTTGGCAAAATCGCCGCATCCGATAAACGCAAAAGCCATAGAAGAAACCACCAGCATTGTTATAATTTTTTTTAACATATTTTATATTTGTTGATTGTTTTACTTAAATAATACTTGTTTTAAATTTTCACCGCAGAAGGTAAAAATTCTTTTCTGTACGCATATAAAGAGCGAGTATACTTGTCTGCATCGTGAAAATTAGGGAAAGACATCGACGCGGAATCATACTCCAACTCCACCCCCGGATTTATACAGGCTATCATGCTTAAAAGAACAAGTTCGGTAAACGGCGCCGCATAGCTGAAATTCGACTCCGGCATCCTGCCCTCCACACACGCGTTTGCCCAATCCGCCTGCGGATTGTAAGGAAACTTGTTGCGCGGAATCGTTTTTGGAGGAATCTTTCCCTGTTTCATCAAATCTATTTGGGCTTCTCTGTCGACTAGCTTTACTCCGGAGCCCGTGTATTCAAACGTCATAGTTTGCTTGGTTCCAACTATAAAAATACAGTTCATGTTTTTAGGGTCGCTGAGAACCTCCGACGGCACGCGCCTGATTTCTTTGGGCCTACGCAAGCCGTCGTACCAATGCAGTTTCACTATGCCGTCCTTGCCGTACTTATTTTTAAAGAACATATCTATTGACGCGGCTTTCGGCCAGCTGAACGATTTTGACGGCAACGCATCGGCTACGACTTTAAAGGGAGCCCCCAATTGGAACGCCGAATAGGGATTATCCAGAAAATGACATCCCATATCGCCGGCGGAGCCCGTCCCAAAATTGCGCAACCCGCGCCAATTAAACGGAACAAAATCTTTGCTGAAAGGCTGAGGATTTGCGACGTTTAGCCATAAATCATAGTCTATAGTCGACGGAGCGGGAGTGGGAGTAGGCGGATTGTCGAATCCCCACGAACGGTCTGTCCATGCGTATATGTCTTCAACCTCGCCCATTATGCCGCTGTCGAACCACTCGCGGATGGTGCGCCACGCGTCGTTTGTGTGAACCTGGTTCCCCATCTGGGTATAGACTCCGGCCTCAGACGCCAGCCTTTTTAGCTCGCGCGATTCCCATATTGTTCGCGTGAGGGGTTTTTCGCAAAACACATGCTTGCCCTTTGCTATAGCCCACGCGGATATCGGATAGTGGGTATGGTCGGGAGTGCAGACACAAACCCCGTCAATTTCTTTGTCCATCTTGTCCAGCATTACGCGGTAGTCGCGAAAACGCCTCGTTTTTTCAAGCTTGGACAACATTGTTTTTCCGGCTTCATCCCTATAAGTTCCAACGCTGCGGACATCGTCAACATCGCACAGCGCCACTATTTCAGCGTCGTTGCTGTTTAGCAGAGAGTTTACGGTGGACCTTCCCTGACCTCCCCACCCGACAACGGCCGCCCTCATGCGTTCGTTTGCGCCTTTCACTTTTGAAGTCGCCAGCGAAGGCAGTATCATTACAGAGCCAAATAAAGCGGAATTTTTAATAAAATTTCTGCGATTTATTTTCATATTTTTTAAAATTTCCTCCCTATTGAAAAAATCAATTCATCTAATACATAAAAAATACGGCCGATACATAAAAGCGTCAACAAATTTTACTTTAGCAAAAAACCAAATTCCGCAATTAAGTCAATATAGTGAAAACTTAAAGCTTTCGCGAAACAAAACCAGTTTTTCCCCACCCCTAAAATTAAACGACTCCTAGCATACTCTAAGAGTACACAAGCATTATCCTATGCATGAAATCCGCACGTTCCAAACACACTCCCACAATGAGGGCCGCATCAGCTCCGCAACATGCGCTACTAAAGGAAAAGCCGCCCGAATATATAAAATCCGCATGCGACCAAGTTTAAAATAAAACGCAAAAGAATGGTATAAAACACAGATTTGCTTGCGTTGAACCATAACAGTTCTCATCCCCCCTACATACTGCTTAATAGCAGATATTTTTGCGTTTTTTTGAAAGCGACCCGGTGTGGATTGGCAAACATTAAACAGTATCGCAAAGTTTATTTTCACCCACGAACATTTCGCATCTTCCAGCTCTTCCCTAGCCGCTTGGAGCGCAACAAACACTCCGCTGGTTGGAGAATGCAATTATACGCTCCAACGGCAGCATAAATTTATCCAAATGCGGCTTGCTGCAGCGCTTGGCTAATTTGAACGTTTCTGACGGATTATGCTGCTTCCCATGGCTGGAGAAAAAATGCTTGAACTAGTAAAACTTGCCCGCAAGTGCCACCCGTCTTTTTCTTGCCGTACGTACGCGAAACGATATTCAAATGGTTTCATATTTCATCCGCATGCTTTTATTTTATTCCGACGGTCCGGCAACCATGCGCCACGACGCGCCGCAGCCCATAACGACATTCCTTCCGCCGCGCGCGCAAATGGAAAAACGCCCGGACATCTTTCCTTATAATGTGGAATCACGCAGGCTCATAGTCCCGGTCGAAAAAGAATTTCTTTGCCGCATACAACAGAAGCACTGCCGCCGCGCAGCATAATATCAGCGTCATTAGACCGTACTTCATTCCGAATTCGTCTCTCATCCAGCCTAAAATTGTGGATGAAATAGAACCTATAATAAATCCGAAACACAGCATTATTCCCATCCCAGTGGCCCTATAACGCGGCGAGATAACGTCGAAAAGCGAGGCAAACAAACTTGAATCGTACACGCCCCTAAAAAATCCGAAAAAGAAAAGCCCTACAAAACAAACAGTAGGAGTCGTAGCATTCGCCATAATGTATACAAACGGAGCAGTTAATAAAAAGCCAAGCATAGTGGTTTCAAAACGGACTGTCCGCCTGCCCAAAACTGCCAGTCTGTCGGTTATTCTGCTTCCAAGCATTATACCTATAAACGCACCTATATAGGACCACAGAACCGCGTTTACAGCCGATTGCGCCATATCCATTCCGAATGTATCGTGTAGAAATGTAGGCATCCACGTTTTATATCCGACGTCAATAAAAACGTTCATTCCGAAAACCAATCCAAGTATAATTGCAGACGGTTTATGGAACATCACAAGTGCCGCCTCTTTTAGCGAGACTTTTATAACTTGCCCGTCGTCGGTATGCGTTTTGCGGGAATAGCGCATTACCAGCGCAAGCACTCCAGCCCATATTATTCCGATTCCGCCAAACAGAAAGAACGGCAGGCGCCAACCGGAATATCCGCCTTCAGAAGGCAAATCCCCCAGAAAACCTGCAATGCAGCTGCAAATTATAATACCCAAATATTGCGCCGTTTGATGGATTGAAAAAGCGGTCGAACGCATTTTTTCAAAATGCTGCCCGAGAAGCGACGATGCGGGCGGATAGTAACACCCCTGCCCGAATCCGTTTAGAATACCGTATGTCAGCATCATCAGACCTATCGAGCTGACAAAGCCCGAAATGAATATGCCAGAGCAAAACGTCAGTACCCCGAAAACTATCATCCATTTGCGGCGCAGGAAATCGCTGGCAAGACCCGCAAATAAAACCGTTATTCCGTATGTAAAAGAGAAACTCGTCGCCACAAGCCCCATACTTACAGAATCCACCTGAAAATCTCCCTGTATTTGCGGAAGAACAGCATTGTAAATTTGGCGCGTACCTTGGTGCAGGAAATACGCGACCCAAAGCATTCCGAGTAAAATCCACTTATATGCGCCATCATGATTTTCAAGTCTTCTCATAATTATGAATTTTTGATTGTTGTATGTTTTCGTTTAAAGAGCGCCCCGCCGCCAAATTTCAGGAAACAAGTTTTTTAGCCGAACTCATGCCTGTTTTGGGCACGCAGAAAATATTGTTTGCCAGACTGCCGCAACGCCCGAAGCAAAAGCCATGTCTCCAAGTTTGATCCGAGCCAAATTCCTCCAGACTCCAAAACTTTCCGTATTTATAAAGAACCATGCGCCATCCCCGCAAACCTCAAAGCGCTCCCCATTACAAAGGGACAAGCCGCAATTGAATATCCAATTTACCAATTACTGCTTTATAAGCGCTTAAAGAGCAAATCCAACTTAAAGAACAATCCAGCCTATTTCCCGGCAAAAAAACGCATAAGCCTTGCAGCGTGCGCAGCGCAGTCGTCAATTACCGGATCCATAAACTTGTCGATAGGCAAAAATTTTCCGTCCAACGCATCCAATTCCCTGCGCGTCGACTTTAAAAACGTGTCCATAAATTCCGTAGCTATATTTATCTTTGAAACGCCGTTTTCAATAACCGACCTCAAGTCTTCGGGAGGCGTGCCCGTGCCTCCGTGCAAAACAAGCGGAACATCCGGAAGGGCGGCGGCGATTTCGGCGCACCGCGCGACGTCGATTTTTGGCTTCGATTTGTAAAAGCCGTGGACGGTTCCTATCGATACGGCGAGGGCGTCTACACCGGTGGAGGAATAGAATCCGACAGCCTCTTCGACGGAAGTAATCGCGTTTTCGTCCCCCATTGCGACGTGCCCGATTTCGCCCTCGCAACTCGCCCCCAACATATGGGAATAGTCGGCGGCGCGCTTGGTAAGCTCTACATTCTTTTCAAACGCAAGCATTGAGCCGTCGAACATCGCCGACGAACATCCCGCAGCCAAAGAAGCGCACACGATTTCAAGTGAGCCCCCGTGGTCGAGATGCACGACAATCGGCTGCGTGCATCTATTTGCCATTCTCAAAAGCGTGCCTGCCAAATCGGAGCCTTTTTCCGAAAGGAACAGCCTCTGAAAAATTTGGATTATTGCCGGAAGCTTTTCGCGCTCCGCGGCCTTTATAACGCCAAGAGCGGCTTCGTAATTGGCGACGTTAAACGCGCCGACTGCGCGTTTTTTTCGGCGCGCCTCGGGAAGAATTTCTTTTAGGGTTACAAGCATAAAAAATTCCTTTTAGATGCACGCGGCAGCAAGCTCGGTTAAAGTGTAAACCTTTAACTTGGAGTTTTTAGACAGCTGGATTTTTGTGTACGGAGATGCGACTACAATCTTGTCGGCATTAGGATTGTCGGCGCGCTCCTCGACATACTTTGCCATCTTTTCGACAATATTTGGGCGGAGCTTGTCGAGTACCACGGCGCCCTCCCCGCATGTGTAGGATTCCTCTGAATTGGTGCCAAACTCAGCCGCCTCCGCGCCAAGCTTGCGCAGAAGCTCACGCGGAAACTTTAGATTGGAGTTGTAGTTTTTTAAAAAGTCGCTCTCAAGGTAATAGATTTTTCCGGCTTTTTTTGCGAATTTCACCTTAAGCTGCAAAAGAAATTCGCTTGCATGCATTACTTTAGGAATAAGTTTAACCCCGCGAGCTTTAAAGTCGTTGGCAAGCGAATCGTAAGCAGCGGGATTTGATACGACTATCGTCTTTGCTCCAGATTTATTTACGGCATCCGCAAATTCCGCAGCCTTTTGAGCGGAATCGGCAGCAAACCCCAACGTTTCAAGAATTTTTCCAGTATTGCCGCCCTTCGCGACGCGGTATTTTACCCCCGCTTTCTTCATAATTTTATCGAAGGCTTTGTACTCGGAAGCCGCAGATGCTGTGCAGGAGTCTATATAATACAAAGTTTCCCCATTGCCCGAGATCTTTGGTTTTGCGTCTATGCTCTTTGAGGTTTCCGCTAGCGCCAGAACGTCAGCCGGAGCCAATCCAGCCTCCACAATATCACGCCGCGCAGCCAAAACCATGCCGTTTTCGTCAAAGCTGTTCACGCAATGGAACCTGCATGCTGCAGACAAATCGGACGAATAAATTGTGTCTATAAAATCAGCGTTTGCCAATTTTGAGTTGTCAAGGGTTACGCCGTAAAGCATAGCCGCCCGGATTCGAGGTGTGTCTGCCTCGCGGAAAGTTACATTGCCGACTCCCGACAAATGGCGGCACATAAAGCAAAAGCGGCACGCTTTTATTGAATCGTAAAATTTATCGATGTTCATTGCAAAGCTCCTGTTTTTTTAGAGTCCCAATTTGCCGGGATTCATAATATTGTTTGGATCCAGAGTTTTCTTAATTCCCTGCAGAATAGGGAAGCTGTTCTTATATAAATCTTTCATATACCTGCCGAGCTTTAACCCGACGCCGTGGTGCTCGTTTATGACTCCGCCGTTGGCTATCGCCTCGCGGATGGCAACATCCCACACGCGGTTGTAGAGCTCCGCGGCTTTGTCGGCATCCTGCGGAACATCCTTGCCCTCAAATATGAAGCGCGCGTAAAGCATGCAGCCCCATTCGTACCAGTGCGAAAAATGGCCTATGAAACGCGCCTGCGGAAAATTCTCGTTTCCGGCTTTTTTCATAGCCCAATACACTTTTTCGATATGGGCGAAATCCGCAACTGTATCCAGCGTTCCAAAAGCCTGCGGAATATGAAACATATATCCGGGATAAAAGAATTTATACTTATTTTCCCACCAAAGGTCGCCCCCTTTGCTGCCGAGATCGCGCCCCTTGTATTTCTTTTCCATTATTTCGCGGGCATACTCCATCTCCAAGTCGACGATTTTCTCCTTGCCGTCGAAACCAAATACCAGGTACGCCCCAGTTCCGATATCCATACCGAACACTTTTTTTACGTGGGTCAAGGTTTCGGTTTCATCGTAGAGCCGCACGGCGCAGGGGCGAAGGCGGCTTCGCATAAGATCGGCGCCCGCGCTCATCGCGGTATGAAAATCTTTAAATAGGTATGCGCGGAATTTGCGCGCTTCGGGAATGGGATGTATTTTCAAGGTAACTTTGGTAATTACCCCCAGCGTGCCTTCGCTGCCCAAGAACATCATTGTCATATCGGGACCGGACGCGTGCCGCGGCACGGGAAGCGTATTTATGATTTCTCCATTCGGGGTAACAACCTCCAAGCTCATCACCATATCCTCGATTTTCCCCCATTTTGTCGAAAGCACTCCCGTTCCGCGGTGAGCCAAAAATCCGCCTATTGTAGCGCAAGCTATGGAAGCAGGCAAATGCATGGTAGAATACCCGCGCTTGTTTACATGCCATTCAAGGTGGCGAGCTATAATCCCAGTTTCCGCCGTAACTGTCAGAGACTCTTCGTCTATTTTCAGCACTTTGTTCATTCTTTTAGTGTCTAGAACGATTCCCCCGAAAACCGGAAGGGCTCCCCCCTGCGAACCAGACCCCCCGCCCCATGTAACCACGGGAATCTTATATTGGTTGGCGATTTTTAAAACCTTTGCAACTTCTTCCGCGCTGCCGGGATGCACTACAAAATCGGGTTTCTTAGTTTCCCTTCCGCGGTCGTGCCACATTTCGGGTATCCAATAATAATCTATGGAATGTCCGAATTTGTCCGAATCGCCAGTATTCACATAATCGGATCCCACGGCGTCCATTAACTCCGTGCGGATCATTTCAAACATATAGTTGTCTTTTGGTAGAGACATATCGTTTATCCTTGATGGTTGTTTTGAAGTTTCTCTTTTTTATAAACGGGCGCGAGCGCGTCGTGCACCGCCTTGTAGTTTTCAAATAGCTTTGAATAAAATTCCGATTCCGCCGCTTCCGGCTCTACTTGCCGTCCTATTTTAAGGCACTTGCGGACAGACTCCGCCGGAGTTGAAAATATTCCCGCGCCAACTCCCGCAAGAAGCGCTGCCCCGTACGAAGCGTCGCCTGGAACCGGAACTAAAACTGTTTTATTGAACACATTCGATATTATAGAGCTCCATAGACGGCTGCGAGCGCCGCCGCCTATCAGAAAGATTCGCTTAACTTTAAGCCCGATTTCCTCTATGGAACCGTAGCAATCTTTCAAGGAAAACGCAACGCCCTCCAAAAGAGCTCTGGCAAAATCGCCTTTGGTCGACGATATTGAAACTCCCGTAAAGCTCGCGCGCAAGTCGGCATCCCAATATGGGGATCGCTCGCCCTGCAGATACGGATGAAACATAACTCCGCCGGAGCCTATCGGAGATTTTCCGGCGAGTTCGTCCATAATATCAAAAACCCTTCTCTTGGAGGATTCTGCAAGCGCTTTTTCTTCGGCGCAGAAAGTATCCCTAAACCATCTCTGGCAAAGGGCAGCAGCGTTTGTAGCGGAAACGGTGTACCACATTCCGTCTATTACATGCGAATATGTTAGAGTGGATTTAAACGGATGCGCGGCAGACGTCATAACATTTACATTGCCGGCGGTGGCAAGTTTCAATATGCAGTCGCCCGGCTCTATTGCCCCAGCCCCATAATCCTCGACAGCCGAATCGCTCGTTCCGCATACGACCGGCGTGCCCTCCGGAATTCCAGTGTCCCTTGAAGAACTCGAAGCAACTTTTCCGACCACCTCCGTCGGTTTTACCATTTTTGGAAGCGCGGAGAAATCCAGCCCTGAAAGCCCGACAAGCTCCGGGCTCCAATCCATTTTTTCCATATCGAAAAAAAGCGTTCCTTGGGCCTCTATGTAGTCCGTAACGGCTACTCCGGTAACCAAATATCTAACATAGTCTTTTACAAAGAGAACGTTTTTTGTCTTCGCCAATACTTCGGGTTCGTTGGACTTAAGCCACATCATTTGCGGAAGCGTCCAAGTGGGCGTCGGCATCTGGTATGTTGTCGAAAAAATCTTGTCGCGGTAATTTTCCCCCAAATACTCGCACTCCTTTACGCTGCGCTGGTCAGTCCACATTATTGTTTTGCGTACGGGCTCCATGTCGGCATCAAGCAAAACGGCATTGTGGGTTGAACCATCGAACGCCACGGAAATCGTCCGCGACAAATCAACCCCTTTTTCTGATACTTCGCGCAGCGCCCTGCACATTGCCGCATACCAATCTGCGGGATTCTGTTCCGACCAGCCGCGCCTGGGATATTCCGTCGGATATTCAACCGACGCGTCCGCCAAAAGCGAACCGTCCTCGGAAACCGCCGAGACTTTGCAGCCGCCGGTTCCGAAGTCGATTCCCAATAGCACGCCCTTGCTTTGCATTATTTGCCGACAACCCATTTGTGTTCGGGATCCATTGCCGATATGAGTCCCCTATTATTTTGCCCGCACATCGTCCAAAGGTAATACATCGAATACCCCGGAGCCCCGCAAAGCGGATGAAACCCTTCCGCTATTGCCACAGTGTCATAGTTCTTGACGGTATACGTTTCATCTATGCGCCCGTCCGGAGTGTAGATTTTCTGTATTCCGAACCCTTGCGGAGGATTAAACAGATAGAAGTAGGTTTCCTCCATGTCTATCTCGTCGGGAGGCGTGTCGAAATCGTGCCTGTGCGGAGGATATCCGGACCAATTCCCCGATGGTATCAAGCCTTCGCCTATATAGAAGTGTTCAGAGTCAAAGGTTTCGTCCAAAATTACGGTGGCGTGCCTCGTGAAGTTTTCCTTTCCCAGGCTAAACGTGCGCGTCATTTCTGGCGAAATTAGAGTAGGCTTTGCAGTGTCCCGTGTTGCGGGCGCAATATTTACGGCAATCTCGACATCCGCAAGGGCGGATATCTCATAGTCTGTATTGCGCGGCAAATAAACTGTGTGCGGCTTGCCGTCAAAAACGCTTTTTCTGCCTCCGACCTCCGGGAATTCAAATCCTGGGCCCTTTACGGCACACTTGCCCCCCAATAGCACAAGTGCAACTTCGTTTGCGCCCGTGCCGGACTTGTACGACTGCCCGTTTGCCAGCTTCAATACCGCAAACGAAGTCAGCTTCATATTGTATTGCCCGCGCGAAAAGACGGCATTTAGGCCGTCCTTAGGCGCCAGATGTATCAAAAATTTGTCGCTTGACATATTCAGAATGTATCTCGGTTATTTTAAAAGAATCGGCTCGATGTCCATTATGCGGCAATAATCCAACAACTCCGCGGTAATATCGCCGTAGGCCATCGAGAAATGGTGCTCAAAGCCCTGGTTTATCACTGTGTCGCGGATGCGCGCGCATCCGGCGTCGAACTTTACTTTCAATGGATTTCCGCGCACGAATAAATCTGTGTCAATTCCGTCTCCAGGGGCGATTAGCATTCTATAGCCGCCGCCGTCGCGCTTTTCGCCAAGGCGAGCGAGAGTTACGCGCCCAGGCTTGAGCGGGAATTCGTTTACGACGCCTTTTGTAACTACGGTCGAGCTGTTGCGAAGGCTGTTTTTAAAATTCTTTTTGCATACGCTGCACGGAGCGGCTCCGCAATGCCAAACCACCGCGAATTCAGATTCCGGCTCGCACATAATGAGATCGCAGAAAAACGGCGACTCCCCTGTAAGCTCGTACTCCAGGCGCATCAATACAGCGCCGTAAACGTCGCCTTCGCACGCGGTTATCACGCCGTTGTTTGTCAAATGCCCCAAAGTGGAGCACGCTGTTATTCCGTACAGGTCGGAATTTATGACTTCAGGCCAGCAGCGGAATGCAAACGTGTCGACCAAAAATTTCTTCTTCATTCCGCAAACAGCCGCATAAAGCGCCGCCGATTTGCGCAAATCGCCCTCAGACGCCTCGTAGCCGGCTGCGTCTTTTTTTATTGTGGCGAGAGCCTTTTCAAGCTCTTCTTCGGAAATATTTTTTGCATCGTTCATCACCTCGAGCATCATTATATATTTCAATTCCGGCCCGAGTTTTGCGCGCAGCATCAGTTCGTCGCAGCTCGACGTATAAAAGCCCGGAACGCGCCCGCCTATGAGGCCTATGCGCATTTTCTTTACGGCTTCGGCAGCGCGCACGACACGCACAGCCCTGCCGATTCCATCGAGCGCCTTGTCGGAGCCTATGTCGGCATGGACATGGAAATAGGGAATATGAAAGCGCCATAGAAAATGCGAATTCATATTTGCCGCGCAAAAAGAATTTGCCTGGAGGCGTCCGCCCGCAGGATCGGGTTCCGGAATAGACCACAGCACGACGGGAACATTCAGCCGCTTGGCGAAGAGAGAAACTATTGTCCCCAAAGAGAATGTTGCAAACAGCGCAACAACCATATCCGGGCGGCTCTTTTCAAACTCCTCCAAAACCTCTACGGCTTTTTGCTCCACGTCAATCATTTCATCCCCGCCGACGATTTCTACATTGTCTATGCGCTGGAGCATGGCGAGGGCGTCTCTGCGCTGCTTTTGCATAGCTTCGTTTGTCCAGTTGACCTTTGTCAGCGGAAGAAAGCCGATTTTTATTTTTTTACCCATTTTCAAGCCTTTGTTTTATTGAGATTAATGTTTCGATAAAAATTCGTCCACTTGCGCGCGCGTCGGAGCCGCGGTGCGCCCGCCGATAGCCGCGCATTTCAAGGCCGCGCAAGCCGCGGCAAAGCGCTGGCATTCAATCAGGTCTTGGGTTTCCAAATAGCGCACGGCAAATCCCGTATGGAACAAATCTCCGGCGCCGGTGGTGTCAACTACGTCAACTTTAAAAGCCGGACATTTTACAAACCTTCCATTGTCGTAAACCATAGACCCTTTTTCGCCCATAGTGCAGCCCGTTACCCGCGCGCCTATTTCGGAAAGCTTTGCAATAGCCCTCTCCAAATTTTCCTCGCCGGTCCACTCGCGCGCAAAGGCCTCGGATGTAATTAGAATGTCTGCAAGCGGCAAAAGCTCGGCTATGCCGTCGCGCACAGTTCCTGCGTCGAAATTCACCAAAACCCCGCATTCTTTCGCCTTTTGCGCGGCAGCAAGGGCTCCCTTCGGATTGTGCCCGTCCATATGCAAAATTTTTGCTCCGCATACGATGTCCAAGTTCACGTCCGAAGCCTCCAGCTCCTTTATGTTGCCGCGCGTCCACGCAACGCTTCGACAGCCGGTGGGCTCGTCAATCCAACAATAGGCTATGGGGGAATCGCAACCGCTGCGGACGCTTATGTAGTCTGTGCACACGTTTTCCGATTCAAAGTCGCGCATTATTCTTTTTCCGGCATCGTCGTCCCCGATTGCCGTAAAAAACGCAGCCTTTAAGCCCAGGCGCGAAGCGGCGACTGTGGAGTTTCCTGCCGGACCTCCTCCTTGTATAATATGTTTTGCAATCCGAACTTTGCTGTCTATCGGGATTCGCGGCAAGAGACTCAAATAGTCGTTGCTGCAAAATCCAATACCTATGAAATCAAACTTTTCTGCCATGGATCCAATGAACGTTGTTTGTAAGTGCCTCTGTTTATGGATTTGATTAAAATCGTTTATCTGCGCATTTTCAAGGCTCTATACCCCGTATTTTGTTGGACAGTTTAAACCATTTATTTAAAAGGAAATAACAGCGTTTTACGCGCCGGCGAAGGGAATTTTTCATTGACGGCCGCAAAGTGCGGTTGCAAAATCGGATTTATGAACAACGCCGAGTCGTCGAACCGCGAATACGTATCAATAAGGCGTATCGCTGAAAAATTAGGAATATCTAAAAGCGCAGTATCACTGGCGCTGAAAGACTCCCCACGCATAAAAAAAGAAACGGTATTGCGCGTAAAAAAAGCAGCGGAGGAGCTTGGCTACAGAAAAAATTCTATGGTCTCGAACATGATGTCGCATATGCGAAAATCGTCCGTCGGAAACTTTAGGGAGACGATAGCGCTTCTCAACGGGAACAGGGACAAAAACGCCTTCAAGAACCACTCCACACTCCCCATCTACAAGAAAAGCGTGATGAAAGAAGCGGCGGAATTCGGCTACAACATAGATGAATTCTGGCTCTTAGACCCGATTCTTAACTGCAAAAAACTATCGTCAATCATGCGCGCCCGCGGAATACGCGGCGGAATAATAATGGGGCACACCGAAGACTGCGTTTTCAAATCGTACGCGAAAATTTGGAGCGACTTTAAAATAGTATCTGTGGGAATCAGCGTTCATAATCCAGCGTACGAGCTTGTGTGTTCAAACCAGTTCGAGGTTTCGCGCAAGGCGGTAGAGAGGCTCGTGCAACTCGGGTTCCGCAGGCCCGCGATAGTGGTCGACAAGGATATAGACTACTTGGTCGACGGCAGATTTTACGGAGGATTTTTCAGCGCGCTCTACGACGCCGATATAAAGGAGCGCATAGACCCTTTCGGAGAAAGCATTAATAGTCCCACCTACTATTTGAATCTGCAAAAATTTATAGAGAGGGAAAATCCCGACGTCATACTTTACATGTTCGGTAAAACTGGAGACTTCATATCTAAATATCTGCGCCAAAAAGACGGCTCAAAATATCCGATAGCGCAATTGGAGCGGCGCAACGACGGCAAAATATCCGCGCGCGATTGGAGCGGCATGGAGCAAAACAACGACATATCCGCAGAGTTCGCAGTAAGAAGGCTTGCGGCTCTTTTAAATATGCCATCACCAAACTACGGCCCCACAACGCTGATCCCCCCTACTTGGGTTGAAAGCAAGCTCCTGCTTTCACAAGCGCGCAGAATTGCGGAAAAGCGCGCAAAAGAAGCAAAGAAACATTCCCCGATAAAGCGATGATAAAAAAAGCCGCCGACATATTAGATTTGAAAAGCGGAAAAATATCGCTGCTCACCGCGCGCGGATTCAACAGCCTTGCGCTTTTAAAGACCTCCTCCGACGCCGCGCACAAATACCCGGAATATCCGGAAGTTGTTGTGAAGTTTCTGCGCCGCGACTGCCCAAAGGAGCGCTTTGACGAAATAGCCCGCTGGCATAATGAAAACTTTGGGAAATTTCCGGTTTTAAAATCCATCCGATTTCAGCAGAGTTTGGAAGCCGGCATATATACAGACAAATACGGCAAAACATACTTTTATTCAGTTGTTGAATATATTTGCGGAACCGTCCTCCAAGACTTCATAGATTTGGCGGTTCCATTAAACAAGAGCCTTTGCAAATCGATTGTAGTTCAACTTTTTGAGTCGATAATAATTCCTGCCTGGGCATGCGGGCTAACTTTCCCGGATATTCAAGGGCGCAATTTTATTCTGCGCAATTCAGGTAACCTATCAATGCTTGACACCGAGCAAATGCGCCGCTCCGCCGCCGAAATACTCGCCAAGAAAAACTCCAGAATTGCAAGGGAAATGCAAGCGCATCTGGCGTTCCATTCGGCTCCGGAAAAAACGGATTTTAACGGACCCCTGCCGCGCCTTCTCAAGAACCTGTTGTTTGCCGCGTTTTTTCCGGATTCGCAAACCCCCGGCGAAATAAAGGCAAAAATAATGCCTGCTGTGCGGAAACTTATTTCAGACAGAGGATTAGCGGATATGCTAATGTGCGGCAGGCGCGATATTTTACAAAGCCAAACTTCGGAATCCTTAGAAAGATTTTTAGAATCTCTATTTGCCGCGTGCGAAAGAATTTAGTTTTTCTATGCAAGCACGCGACACCATAAAAAGCGAAAAAATTTAGTTTTTCTATGCAAGCCCGCGGCACCATAAAAAAATAGCCGGCAAATTTTTTGTACTTCTGCCATACTGCATAACGACAGCGAGCGCCGCAAGCCGGCCGGCGCGCGGAATAAAATTCGACGTTACCTCCCAGCGTGAATCTCCGCAAATTTTTATTTTATTTCCTTAGCGCCAAATGTTTTTGCATCCAACAAAGTTAAAGCCGCGCAATAAACTGCCGCGCAGAACACAACGAGCACAAACGCAAGCCAAGAAGCTCATATGCGGTTGGAACATACGCCGCAGCGCCTAAAAGCCACATTGCAACGCGTCAAAATTTATCCTGCAACCAGGTAAATATTAAATAAATTCTTTTCTAAAAACTGTCGGCGACAATATCGGACGCAAAAATACTGCATATGACATAACTGTTATTTTTTGCGGAGCGATTGCCTGTACCACAATTTTTATTTGTAATAACGCTGAAACCCACCAGCAATCCCCCGGGGCTTTTATTTAAGATTTTCCCGGAGGAAACTCTCTATTTTGTCGAACGGAATGACGCCAGCCTGGTTGTCGTATAAATCTACATGGCTCGCGCCGGAAATTATCATTAACTCTTTATTCTTACCTTTCAAGTGCTTGAACGTGTCTTCGCTAAAATATCGAGAATGTGCTTTTTCGCCATGGATGAGAAGCACCGCGCTTTTGATTTCCTCGGCAAAGCTTAAAATAGGCATATTTATAAACGAAAGGACAGATGTTTTATTCCAGCCGCCGTTTGAATTTAACGAGCGCTTATGATAGCCGCGCGGCGTTTTATAATAGGCGTAATAGTCCTTTTGGAACTGCGGAGCACCAGCCGGCAGAACGTCTGGAAGTCCTCCAGCGAGTTCATAGTATCCCTCTTTAAAATCGGCAGTTCGCTGTTCATTTAACTTTTTTTTGATTTCATACCGGGCATTTTCATCAATAGAATCATTGTATCCCCTTGCGCTTACGCGGCTCATATCGTACATAGTAGACGCCACAGTAGCTTTGATTCTCGTGTCTATCGCCGCGGCGTTGACTGCCATTCCACCCCAGCCGCATACGCCTATTATACCTATGCGGTTTTTATCTACGCTGTCCAAATTTGAAAGAAAATCTACTGCCGCGCAAAAATCCTCCGTATTTATGTCGGGCGAAGCCACATATCGCGGAGAGCCGCCGCTTTCCCCCGTGTATGAAGGATCGAAAGCTATTGCCACAAAGCCGCGCTCAGCCATTGTCTGCGCATACAGCCCTGAAACTTGCTCTTTTACAGCACCGAACGGACCCGAAACTGCCACAGCCGGCAATTTGCCCTCCGCGTTTTCCGGCATGTACATGTCGGCGGCAAGAGTTATTCCATACCTATTTCTAAAGGTTACCTTTTTGTGGATGACCTTGTTGCTTTTGGGAAATACTTTGTCCCATTCTTCACATAATTTTAAGTTTTCCATTGTATAAACAGGTTTACTATTGTTGCCATCCGCATTGCATTCGATTGTATGCAAGGCCGTTGAAAAAAAGAGCAAAATTGCCGTAATTTTAAAAAATCCCATATGTATTCTTTTTTTTATCTGTACCATCTCGCACCTTTGGATCCATATTATCGCCCAATCCCGTAAAAATAGCAAATACTTATAATTTATATCATCATATTCCAAATAGGAATAACACTTGCCGACAATTCTTTTGCGCAGAATACAGCGCATAGTTTTGCCCGCTTGGCTTTGGCGACAGCAAAATTGTACCGACGCCAGCTTGCAAAACTACAAATGCACCTTGGTTTGGATTGAAACGATATCCCGCTTCAGATAAAAACAACGCATAAGCAATGGATTGAAATCCGAACGTTGCGCACAAGCGCTAATATATCTCCGGCAGGGTAATTTTACCAAAATTGGCGATAAAAACCTTCTAGTGCGAATCTATGCATAATGTTTTTCGCAAGCCGGACAATTTTAGCCCAAATACCGCGCCCAACCTGTTGCGCGAACCATCAATGACGCGCCGCGGTTTGCAAAAATTTCCGCGCACGCCCAAACTAAAACTTAAGCAAAACGCCAAATTAAAAATCGCTTTCGTCAACCTCTACCTTGATAGTAGTCTCGCCGCGCATATTTTCCGGCAAATTCATAAACTGAAAATCCTTTATAGAATCGGGATCAACTTTTTCAACCGCAGTTACGCGCTTCTTCTGCCCTGTCTGCTGCTGCGAGAAACTATCGGAAGAACGGTTTACAACCGGTGGCATTATTTTCACGCCGCCCGACGGAGGAAGCTGCTTTGTTGCAGGAAGCGGAGAAGGTTCCGATTTAGAGTCGTCAGAAGACTTTGTTTCGGAAGTTGGATTTTTTTTAGGACCGATGAGCGAAACCTTCGGGCGGTCGATTTTCTTTTCGTTAGACAGAAAATCAAAAATACTGCCCTCTTCATCCTCATTTAGTTCTCCGCCTGCAACCTGCATGGGAATTCCCGCCTCTGTGGAGTGCGACTGCCTAAAGAAAAATTTGTTGATATCCTGCATCGACAATTCAAGCATTTCAGCATATCTTTCGCGCAGATAATCCTGGTCATAAAGATCGCGTTTTGAAGTATCAATCTTGCCCAAATATTTCTTCGACAAGTCGCGGTCTATATTATCGAGATGCAATTCAGTGTGGGCTTTATACCAATCATCCGTTTTTCCGGAATACTCGGGAATGTCGTTGAACTTTTGGCGGTTGCGGTAGTCCCTCTGTTCGGACATGGATTCTCCCAGAGCGTTATCGGACATGTAGGCTTTTTGGTTCGACAAATAATCTGCATTGTCCGGAGTAACAAATCTTACCCTTTCCATTTTACCCTGCTCCTGCAAATACGACCGCTTTTGGCCAAGTTTACTTTTTTCGGACGAGTATTTTTTATTGGAAGAAGCGTTCGCCTTTGTGAAGTCGTTGTTCTTTAACGCGTATGATTGCGGGTGCGCGGCAATGAAAATTGCGGCACATAGAATCAATCCGGCTGTCCTTATGGCGCGCATGCGGCTAAATTTTTACGCCAATTATTTCCAATATGCGTTGCAAATCATCATTGCCGAAATACTCTATTACTATTTTTCCGTGTTTGGGAGTGTGCTTAAGCTCAACCCCGGCGTTTAGGCGCGTGGAAATTTTATTTTGGATATCCCTAATCACCGCCGTTTGCGCCGCGGACGAAGCGTGCGTACCGGGAGTTTTCCGAGCGGAATCGTTTTTCATGCGTTTGAGGACTTCCTCTGTATTGCGCACATTCAAGCCGTTTTCTATTACTCTGCGGGCGAGAATGGTCTGCTGTACAGGATCTTCGACGCCCAAAATTATCTTGGCATGCCCCAAACTTATCAAGCCCTTGGAAATGTAGCCCTGCACTTCATCCGGCAATTTCAATAACCGCAAAGAATTTGCCACGCTAGAACGCGGCTTTCCCAATCTCTGTGAAACAGCATCCTGGGTAAGATGAAAATTCTCCATTAAATTGGAAATTCCCCTTGCCTCTTCAATCGGGTTTAAATCCGACCGCTGAAGGTTCTCTATCAACCCTTTTGCTGCAGCCGAAGCGTCGCTTGCGCTTTGCACGCAGGCAACCACTCTTTTTAGCCCCAGAACCCTGCAAGCGCGCAGCCTGCGCTCGCCGGCCAGCAATTCATATGTTCCGTCTTTCAGCTGCCTGACCAGCAGCGGCTGCAAAAGCCCCTCGGAAGAGATTGAATCGGCTAGGCTTCGGATTTCGGCGTCGTCAAACACTCTTCTTGCCTGATACGGGCTCGGCACAATCTTTTCCGTCAAAATCTCGCTAAAGAGGCCGTGCGAAGCTATGCGAACGTCTGTTATCTTGCGTTCCGATTCCAGAGACGGTTTTCCTGCCTGCACGGGCACGGCTGAAATTTGCGCCCCCCCACGGGTAATAGTTTTTTTTACGCCGCCGCTTATGACCGAGCTAAGCCCCCTGCCCAATGATTTGCGCTGAATTGACATATCTTTGTATCACTCCTGAGGTATAAAAATTTTATCCCCGACGCGCAACCCGCGCGAAGGATCAGCTATTTTATTCGCGTCTTGAATCCACTTGATTTTGGAATTGTTTTTGCGGGCAATTTTGGCAATTGTATCGCCCGATTGAACTACGTAGGTTATGCCCGACTGTGGATAGTCGGAACCGAACGAGACGGGCATCGGAGCCTGCGGGCGCGAACCTATTGCCTTGGCAAGTTTTTCCATCGCCGCGTTTGTCTGCGCTGCCATCGCATCCATGTCTTTTTTCACCTGCGCAATAATTTCTCTTTTTAATGACTCGTTCTGCGCGCCGACTTCTGAGCGAACTGAAGCCATTTGAGCACGCACGACGTCGTTTCCTACAGTAGCTCCCTGCAAAGACCTGATTTTGTCCGCAAGCTCCTGGTTCTCGCGGCGAGCCTGCTCAACTTCCAGCCTGAGTTGTCCGACCTCGCGCTTCAGCAAATCCATATCTTGCTGCAAATCGGCTATGGCAACGTTTTGCGCCGACGCAGAAGCAACCCCTCCGGCTAAAATCAGCAGCAACAAAGAAATTTTAAGACACTTCATATAAAAAATTATCCGCTTTTGTAGTTTGTAAAATGCTTGAATCACTCCAGTATTTGTTCAAACAAAAACAATTTCAAGCATAAACAAATTTATTGAACCCATTGTTTAGAGTCAAAAAATTTTATTTTATTTGTAAAAATATTCCGATAAATGCTTGCAAAAGTCAATATTTTATAAAAATTTATCGCTTTAATACAAATAGCTCAAAATATGTGCGGAATTACAGGTTATATAGGTTGCAAGAATGCGACCCCTATATTAATAGAGGGGCTGCGCAAACTGGAATATAGAGGTTACGATTCCGCGGGAATCGCGCTGCTTAACAACTCGACCCTGTGCGTCCACAAGAAAAAGGGTCGCGTAGACGTTCTCGCCGGGGAAGTCGCAAAATCCCCGTTTTCTGCGCATGTTGGAATAAGCCATACGCGCTGGGCAACCCATGGAGGAGTTACCGACGAAAACGCCCATCCCCATGTTTCAAGCGACGGAAATTTCGCTCTTGTCCACAATGGAATAATAGAAAATTACGAGTACATAAAAAACTTTCTCATTGGCAAAGGCTACAAATTTTCAAGCCAGACAGACTCGGAAGCCTTAGTCAACCTGATATCGTACCACTATTTTGAGAGAACATCCCCGTCAGATGAAAACCGCTTTATGGAGGCCGTCCGGAAGGCGCTCTTGCACGTGGAAGGCACCTACGGAATAGCCGTAATAAGCAAACTCTGCGAAGGAGAAATTATAGCCGCGCGCAAAGGTTCGCCTTTAATAATAGGCGTCGGAAAAAACGAACGAATGGTGTCGAGCGACGTATTGGGCTTTGCGGGGCGGGCACAAAACGTAATATACCTCGACGACGGGCAAATAGCCAGCATAACTCCGGACGGATGCGACATAATGACAATCGGCAAAAAGCCGATAGAATGCGTCGTAAGCGAAATTGACTGGGAACTTGAGAACGCGGAATTAAACGGCGCCTCGCACTATATGGAAAAGGAGATTTTCGAGCAGCCCAAGGCTCTTGAAAACGCCATCCGCGGACGCATATCCGACGACAACTCAACCGCCGTCTTGAACGGACTCAACATGACTCCTAATGAGCTAAGACAAATAGACCGAATCCTATTTTGCGCGTGCGGCACCGCCTGGCATGCATGCATGGTGGCTGAATATCTAATAGAAAGATACGCGCGCATCCCCGTCGAAGTCGAGTACGCAAGCGAATTTAGGTACCGCAACGCCCCCCTGGACAAAAACACTCTTGTTTTCGTAATAAGCCAAAGCGGAGAGACAATCGACACTCTGGAAGCTTTGCGCGAATCGAAGCGCAAAGGATTTAAAACTCTGGCAATTACAAACGCAGTAGGCTCTACAATCGCGCGCGAGTCGGACGGGGGTCTATACCAATACGCCGGGAAAGAAGTCGGCGTGGCCTCTACAAAAGCCTTTACTTCGCAAGTGGTCATATGCCTGCTAATTGCCCTTTACATAGGCAGAATGCGCGACTTGTCGTTTGCGGAGGGACGCGAAATTGTATCCTCAATTAAGTCTGTTCCGGAGATTGTTTCCGACATTTTAAAGCAATCCGAAAAAATAAGGCAAATAGCCAAGAAATACGCAAAATACCAAGACTTTCTTTTTCTTGGGCGGCTATCCGAATTTCCCGTCGCCCTCGAAGGCGCCCTAAAGCTCAAGGAAATATCTTACATACACGCCGAAGGATATCCGGCAGCAGAGATGAAGCACGGACCTATCGCTCTCGTATCACCGGACTGCCCGAGCGTGATTTTTGCAAATTCCGACGAAATTATTTCAAAAGTTGTTTCAAACGCGCAGGAAATAAAGGCTCGCAAGGGCCCGATTATCGCCGTAACAGACGCGCCAGAACTGTTTGAGGGGCTTGCCGACGACATAATAACCCTCCCCAAAGTCCACGAATCCATACGCACGATAGCCGCCACAATTCCGATTCAATTGCTAGCCTACTATGTTGCTTTGGAACGCGGCTGCGATGTGGACAAACCGCGAAATCTTGCAAAAGCCGTTACTGTGGAATAAAACAAGAGTTGTCCCAGCAAAAAACAGCCATGCGCAAAAAAGAAACGCCGGCAAAGAAATTCCAGGTACTTTTTAGATTTAAAGTTTGTAGAATCACGGCAGCTAAAGTATCCGCGCAATAGCGCAGAAATATAAAAGCCCTGCCGCTCGGACGAGAAAATTTTAATTGCCCAGCACAAGCATTGCTGCGCAAATGAGATGTACGAATAAGCTCGAATATCGACATTGCCCGACAAACGCGATGTCTGGATGCGTTCAAATACCGGTATTGCTCGAAATGTCCGGATAAGCGCAAAATACTACCTGGCAGATACGTCAAAATACCGATACTACCTGGCAAAAGCGATGTCAGGATATATGCAAATACCGATACTACTCGGCAAAAGCGATGTCAGGATCCATGGATATTGTGATGCGATATTGCATGCCGGGACGCATAACCATTGCCCTGTCGCGCGCGTAAATTTGCAGGTAATGTATATTGCCCCAATATGTGCGGTATTGGGAATCTTCAGTAACGACCTCTGTATCTAGCCAATTCGCCTGGAAATCGTCTTTTTCAACGGCGATGCCCAAACCATTCGCCCCGATTGCAAAAGACATCGGCACGTGATACTCGGAATGCGGGGAACCTATCGCAACAACAAGCCTGAATTTATCAAGAGTAATCTGCGAACTTACCGTATATACAAACTCTCCCGTAATTTTATTCCCGCTAAACGACCACGACACTTTGCAAGAACCTATTCCTTTTACGACTTCCCCGTCCACAGTAACCAAATCGGGCTGCTCGTAACGGAAGAAATATGAATTGCGCAAGCCCAATCCGGTTGTGCAACGCTTGCCGTAATATGAAGGAGTCGTAACTTTATCGCCAAAGGTCAACTCGGGAATCAAAACGGGCAAATACTTATCAGCCGGCCAGTCGAAAATTCCCGGCATGTGCGGAAACGCCAAAGACGAAGATATATTTTTTGCGCCAGGCGCAATGAGCGGCAAATGTATATGAAGTCCTGTTTCGGCATTTTGATAAATAAACAATCCCTGCTCTTTGCGCGAAGTATTGTCGAAAGACACATACTTGCCGTAGGTTTTCGCCGCTGCCTGTTTAGCCTGCATTTGGCGACCGACGGTTTTCGCCAGGCGCGACCATTGGCACAAATAACGAGCGGCGTCAAAATTTGCCATGCGCGTAGAACATCCCGCATCCGCCGAACGCTCAAAATCCCTTATCACAAGATAGCCGTTCTCCTGGTCGAGATAGGTCATGAAGAAGAATTGGAAAAGCCTGCGGAGAATGTCGGTATAATCGCCGATTTTGTCTTCCGCAATCCAGTTGTCGCGCATTGCCTGCAATATCATGGATATGCAATGCATTTGCCCGTATGCGCCAAGCTTTCTGCCAAACGCCCAACCAAGCCCGTCGGAACGGACTATGTCTGGGAAAAGACGCAAATACTTTTCCGCAAAAGTGCGCAGGCTCGGAATTTTTCTATCGCGCAAATGCATGTTTGCGTGAAGCTGAAGCGACTGGCGAATAAATACAAAAGACACAACCCCAAACAAGTCGAAATTTCCGTCGAGGCCATCGGACGGCTTGTCGTCGAAATAATTGCCCGTTGAAGTCTGCTGAATACGTTCGAGAAAACGGTCTATTAGCTTCCCGGTCTCGTCTTTCTTGCTCAAGCCCATGCTGAAGCGGGCGACGGATTTTGCAATATTGAAAATCTGGAAATGGTTTTCATAGTCGGTGCGCGACAGGAGGCGCTTGTCCAAATTTTTTTGCGTGTCTTCTAGCAATCTATCCCAAACGGCGTTGCGGTCTTTGGACGGACCGAAAGAAAGGAGCCCCAGCGAAGAATACGCAAGGCCGTCTTCAGTATATTCCTTATCGTTGGTTTGCGCGGTAATGCAACGCGCGCACAAGTCTACGATGTCTTTGCCCTCTAGCTCGGTTAAACCGGTTGCGCGGTAGAACTCGCCGAGCGCCAAAGCGGCGTGTCCAGGTTCATAGTCGAGGGATGATTCATTCTCGACAGGAGTTATGGAGCCGTCTTCATTAATCGCTCCAATGTTTTTGCCCAATATCGATCGGGCCATATCCATGCACTGCTCTGAAAAATTAAGCATTTAAAAAGGGCAATAAATTACAGGTTATAATATAAAGGTTTATTTATCCGACGCGCTGAAAAAATTGTCAACACTTAATCTCGCACAAACTAAAAATAAAGCTTGAAAGCTTAATAAAAAATTCCGATAAATAAAAAAATAATCGACCTATGTTCGAATAAGGGGGTGTTCCGGAATTCGACTTTAGACCGTAGATTATGCCGGCATGCCGGAGACGACACTTGGCTCCGTAAAAATGTGTCGCAAAAAATATAAATGGCGAAGAATACGCTATTGCTGCTTAATTAACGCGGCACGTCAGCCCACTGACACCCGATAAGCGGGATCTGGCGTCGACATCGGGAAAGGATGCGCGGTTAAATTCCGGGGGCCGCACGTTCTAATTACTCGGAATTGCCGACGCGGAGGAAGTCCGCACCAAACCGCGTCGAAAGCCCAACGCGAGACTACGCATGTAGAAAGTATAACCGAAAGCCTCTAGGACGCGGGTTCAACTCCCGCCACCTCCATTATAATGCAAAGAAAAAAATAAATTCCAAATATTGGGATTAAAAACAATAAAGCCATAGACAATATTTCTATGGCTATATTTTTGGGTCAACACCAAAGGTTGTGGAATAGGTTGATTTTTTAGATTTGTCTTTCATAGATTCACCCCGCATTCTACAAGTACTCTCAAGCGGTAATTTTCAAAGTTTCTGTATCCGTAGGCTCTG
>CALXLN010000119.1 GCA_944389215.1 uncultured Opitutales bacterium | reverse complement strand
AAATTCGGTTCGATAGTATTTATTATAATACCCATAGGGAATTTAATAGCGGGCGCCACCCATGACTTCCTTTCGGGAATGATGTCAATGCGGCGCGACGGCGCGAATTTGCCCTCTTTAATCAAGGAAAATTTGGGCAATGGCTATTATAAATTTTTCTCGGTGTTTATGATTTTTCTGCTGATGCTGGTTGTGGCGGTTTTCATAAACATTCCGGCGGTTTTGATAGACAAGTCGTTCCCGACGGTGGGAATATTCTGGGCGTCGGTTGTGGGCATTTTTGCGTATTACGTATTGGCTACCCTATTTCCAATAGATAAAATTATCGGAAAAATATATCCGTTTTTCGGAGCGATGCTTTTGATAGGTTCGCTTGCAATGCTGTGTTCCATAATGTGGAATTTGCTGGACAATCCTTCGCTGCTGGACGAATCAGCTGCGTTTGAGTCCATGAAATGGACGGCTGAAAACGGCCACCCGATAATTCCCCTGTTGTTCGTAACCATAGCTTGCGGGATAATTTCGGGCTTTCACGCAACACAGTCTCCCATCATAGCGCGCACTCTAAAAAGCGAACGCCAAGCGAAGTCGTCGTTTTACGGTATGATGGTGTTGGAGGGCTTGATTGCTATGATTTGGGCCGCTGCTGGACTTGCCGTTTACAACCTTTTCCCAGATTATTTCAATGTAAATCCCAACGATGTCTTGCTGCTTATAACAAAACACTTTCTTGGAAGTTGGATGGGCTTGATAACAGTTGTTGCGGTAATAATTTTGGCTATAACTTCGGGCGATACCGCAATGCGCAGCATGCGCTTAAGCCTTGCGGAGATGTTTTCTATCGACCAGAAATCCGTTTCAAAACGCATTCTAACATGCGTTCCGCTGATACTTGCTGTTGTCGGCCTTTTGGCGTGGTCGCAGGCAAGCGAAAAATCTTTCGGGCAGCTTTGGAATTACTTCGCGTGGGGAAACCAGGTTCTTGCGGCTTCGACTTTGATGGCTGCTACAGTATGGCTTTTTAAGCAAAAGAAAAACGGCTATGTGAGTTTGATTCCGGGGATATTTATGACGTTCATAGTGATTTCATACATTGTATGGATTTCGCCCGAACACGGCGGCCCCGTCGGATTCGGCGCCGATTTAGAGGCCTCGTACATAGTTGCAGGGATTGCGACTTTGGTGCTTGGCGGCTGGGTTTACAAGCGCGCCATAAAAAAGAAACGCTAGAATTTAATTTCTGTTTTTAAGGCTTCGGAAAACTTGGCTTAAGTCTGCGCTATTTTGGCTCGTTGCGGCTTTCGGGTTGCGGAAGTATGGGCGCGGGACTTCCAATGGCGGATGTTGCCGAAGCTTGTCGTTATGGCGGGCTATAAAATATTGCGCTTGATGCGGCAAACTTGGCTTATGCCCAGCAGTCATGTCTCCGCTTGGTGCATTACCCGCCCCGATCAGAATGTGTGCAGATCAGCCGTCCATAAAAAAACGGGAAAGGAAAGTATTTTTTTACGCAGTTTTGCTGCTTTAAAGCACATTGTAAAAATACCATTTGCCGCGCGTTTTTTTTGAGCGCAAGCAGCCTTAACTGGAAAGTCGTGGATGACATCGGGCGCCTTGGACAAGTAATGTTGGGCTTGTTGGTTAATCCTAAAAGGAAAGCCGTAGATGAAAAAGGCGCTTTGGACAAGATTCAAGATTCTATTGTTGTTGCGGACGGGTTTGCCTTTTTTATCGATTCCACGGCGTTTAAGATTTCTTTCTCAAGATAGGTCTTTAACGCTTGGTAAGAGGAATTAACCCCGCCTGAAGTTATATTATAGTTCGTTCCCCCAAAAGAAACTATTGCGGTAATATTTGCCGCAAATACTGAGTTTTCTTTAGAAAAGGAATTTATTTTTATAGAATAGGGAATACCCTCCAGCTTTTTTGCTAAATCCGCGTGGAGTTCCGATTGCAACGTTTGGCAAGTTTGGGCTTGGGGCTGTTGAACCGAGACGGCGGTTTGCGGTGTTTGAGGAGAGGTTTCAACTATTACTGTTTGCGGGATTAATATAACGCTAGGTTTTTCCGGGCAAGTGCGTATAATCGTACCCGTAAGATACGATATTCCGCCTACGGCAATCCATTTTCCTCCCATGTGGTACGGATATATCGCCGGAGGAGGAGCGGGATGCCCCGCGGGAGGCGGAGGCGGTACCGGATATATTGCGGAAGGCGGAGGCGGTGCCGGATGGCGGAAACGCGGCGGATGGTGCATATAAGCCCTTCCGTAAACCGTCAATCCGGCAGAAGCAATCAATATAAAAATTGCGGATTTTTTAAGAATATTTTTCATCTCATTCATGGAATTTTGCGCGGAGATATCCGCATTCATAAAAATTAAACGCGCGCATTTTATCCGTGTTTCAAAATGTATGGCGGCGCAATTTTTTTAGGAGCCGGCAAATGCGGATATTGCGGAGATTGCCAAATGCGGTACGAATTTTAGGTTGACGGCAGTTTAGCGGCGCATAGCATAATGGCGGTTTTATAGTTTTTAACGGTGCGACCAATTTGATGATGAAGAATTTTTTTTATGCGGTTTTAATGGCATTCTTTTTATGGTGCCGCGTTTGCGCTCAAGACAGCTCCCAAGCAGAGCAGAAATTGACGCTTTTTAAGGACATTATGAATCTCCGTCTAGATGCGGCGTCCCAAGTTGCCGACGAAGAGATAACTTTCGACTGCAAAGGACGACCTTGGGGAAGCCTGTTTTCCGTGATGGGAGGGCTGCTCCAGGACGAAACAGCTTATGTGCTTGAATTCGACTACAAGTTGGATTGCGAGCCTCTTGCGGAAAATTACCTGCTTGTTGTCGTGCGGGATATGGACTACAAGAAAAACGATTTCGCAAGTTCATCCCTTCCCACAAAAATAGGGGAGTTCAGGCGCGGAAAGATATATTTTAAAACCCGCGGAGGCGCAAAGTCGTATGCCATTATGTTCCATATTCACGGCGCCCTTAAGGGCGTTATAAAAAACTTGGCTTTAAGGACTGCCGGAGATACAGTGTCTTTTAGGCCGTTCTCCGCGAGCCAGGAGCCGTTTGACGAATCAAAATTGAAAAAAATTCCTACGGGGGCAAAGGAATTTACGGTTGATTTGCCAAAACCAAAAAACGGGATTATAGTTTCGGCCGCCGATTTCGGTTTGAATGAAAGCGTAGAAAACGCGGCAACAATTATAAATAAAACGTTGGAGCATTGCAGGAAGGTCGGGGCGTCTAAACTTGTAATTCCCCGCGGAAGGTACAAATCGTACGAAGGAGTGCAAATTTCGGTAAAGGGATTTGAGGATTTTACAATAGACGGGCAGGGATCGACCATTGTAATAAACAAGAGCCTGCGCAAGACGGGGCCGTCGACAATGAGCATTGCGCAATGCAACAGGACTCTGATAGAAAATATCAATTTCGATTGGGCTTGGGATTCAAATCCGCTGGCGAGTGTTGTGGAGATTGTGGATTCAACCGAAAAGTATTTCGATATAAAGTTTGTCGAATATGAAGATTTCCCGCAGAAAGACGCCAGAATAGGCGTGTTTTCGTCGTACGACCCCAATACAAAGTCCGTCGGCATAGAAAAGGGAAAGACCCGCGCGTTCAATATGTTCGTGGGAAGGGGAAAGATAGTCGAAACCCAATGGCTGGCTCCCAATGTGCTGCGTGTAAAAGCCGCTAATCCTTTTGAAAAGGGGGAACTTTACCGCCTTCAGCATTCTTATTACGAGTACGGTTGCGTTAGCATGTTTTCTAATACTCATCTGACTTTGAAAAACATCAACGTCTATTCCTGCAGCGGCCACGCGTTTACCGTGTCTGGAACCCAGCAATACTGGCATTTCGACAATGTGAACATAGTGCGCCCTCCGAATTCCGAACGCCGGGCCATAACTACCACCGCCGACCACCTGCACATTGCCCAATCGCGCGGATATATGAAGATGGAAAACTGCGAATTCTCCCTGGGGGCGGACGACTGTATAAATATGCACGATTGCTCCATCATAATGACGCGCGAAAGCGACGATACTTTGTTGTCTATGGGCGGAAGAAATTCCTACCTGTACGAGAAGGGCGAGGAAATAGAATTGCGCCAAGACGACTTCTCCCCGGCAGGATATTCCGGGAAAGTGCTGGAGAAAACACTTGTCGACAAGGCAAGAAAAGTTTACCGGGTGCGGCTCGATAAACCTATTCCGGATATGTCCGGGGCGTATTTCGTGCTTTTTTCAAAGACCTACGACACCCGCAATATGATTGTGCGCAACTGTTACTTCCACGACAACCGCGCGCGCGGCGTTCTCATTCTGGCGCGCGACGTTACCATTGAGAATTGTCGGTTTTTTCATAATGAAATGGGCGCAATCAAAATTGAAACCGGGTTTACCGGCAATAGTTGGTGCGAAGGCTATGGCGTTGACAATGTTGTGGTGCGCAACTGCATATTCGACACCTGCAATCCCTTGGGGTCTATGACAAACGGATACGAGCGCGACATATACATGGGCGTTTATCTTTTTACAGATCCGTCGTACCAAAAAACGGACTATCCCATCCTGCGCGACATAATATTTGAAAACAACACTTTTAAAGATACATTCGGGATGGTTGCCATTATAACGTCGGTGAGAAATCTCATATTTAGGAACAATACTTTTACGAATCCCACTCCCAGAAAATATCCGCTTGATTATCGATGCTGTTTTTACGTCGGATGGTCCAGGGATGTAAGCATAATAAACAACAAGTTCGAGTTTTCGGACAATGTTTCGGATTTGGGGGTTTATGTGGAAAAGGGGACTGTGAAAAAGCTCAGAATTCAAGGAAATTCCCTTGCGGAAAAACAAGCGGGTAGTTCGGATTAAATTTTTGAATGCGAGGGGGATATTGCGCGCATGCAATGGCTGCGGCACGGTTTTTGCGCGTCAGATTTTTTATATTTTAGCCTCGGGCATTTTTAAAGTTGCGCGAAAAGATATGGGTATCCGTGCCGTCTTGGAGTTTGGCGGGAGATAAAAAAAGACCGCCCTTGCAGGCGGTATTTTTTGTCTGGCCTATATTCGGCCGAGACTGCAATTTTTTGCGCTCTACGTCAAAGATTGTGGAATGGGAGAAAAAAAAGAGGGCAAAGAGAATAAAAAATGTTCTACAATGCCCAATGTGTTAATCAAGGGATATAAGATACTCAGGACGGTAAGAGTTGGTCAAGA
>CALXLN010000118.1 GCA_944389215.1 uncultured Opitutales bacterium | reverse complement strand
CTACAAGCAACCAAATTTAATGCGGCCCCAAAATCTATTGTTCAATACGGAACTAGTTATAATGGGAGATTATTAACCTCATCCTGGATGACATCTTCCTTTATTAGTTCAATTCCAAGTTATAAATAATCGACATAAGAAAATATTGTTATGCATATAGATGATGTTGTTTTTAATTCAATAACTGAATTTCTTCGTATCCCGATTCTTTCTTTGGGATTATGGATTATAGTGACTATTTATTTTCATATTAGAAGAAAATTTGGAAGCGTGGCTGCAAATGTAGCTTTACCTCTAATAATACTAATAATCGTTTATTGTGCTATTATTTTGTTACTATCTGGAACATCCCAACAAGTACAGCCATTTAAATATTCTGCACTTATGGGCACAATATACTCTGTGTTGATATACATCTTAATTCAAAAAGGAGCCTCGAAAAAAAAGATAAAAAGTACTTTAGTAGGAAGCATATTAGAAAAATCAAGTGGAGTAGCACATGGTCTTGAGGTTCAAATATTCAATTTACCATTTAAAAGGTATAAATTTAACGGAAGAAGATTTTTGTATGAAAATCAATCATCTCAATTACTTGAATTTTTGGAAGAAAAGATAACCAAAGAATGTTATGAGAAAATAATGCAAAAAAGATATTTTGAAACAAAGGTAGAGACAGAAAGTGTTCCCCCATATATTCTAAAAATAACAATATCTGAGAAGTATAAAGATGAAGATAGCGAAGCATTTTTAAGTGATGTTCTTGATGCCATAGCTGATCTTTATAATAGAAATAAAATAAAGGTATAGCAATTTAACAATAAGAAGGAGACGAGATATGTAACAGAAAATGATTTCAATAAATAAGATAATATTATAGATAAATATTAAATTTAAAAAGCTGTTTTATGCAAAAAATTATATTCCCAAGAAAATCAGTATCTGGATGTTTTTATACAAAAAAAGAAATCGAAGATTGGTATATTTCTAATATACATCATACTCAAATCTAGAATCATCCCAAGGTAAATCCATTCCTGATTTAAAGACTACTTTTGCATTTTCAAATTCAGTAAGAAATGTATCTAAAGCTGAAGGAAGTCCCTTCAACGTTCTTGGTTGTTCCGCAACGCTTAAAAATGATCTTTCAGCTGGAACATACATTATTTTAGGAAAGCGATAGTTTATTTGTTTATCGTATTGTTTTTCGACTATTTTTAACTTGGTGTCAAAGTATTCAATATCGTAGTATTCATTTGAATAGAAGATTCGTGTGTCTTTTTGTAGATAATTATCGATTCTATGATATTTGCAATATGTTTTAAATTTTGATTTTCTCTGACATTCTGCTTTAGAAATATCTCCTGTCCGGTTGCAAAAATTATGTCGGCTTTTGCGCATATTTCCATTACTCGCACAACTTCGGGCAGCACAACGCCGTCCCTACTTAAAACGGGAATCCCAATACCGTTCCTGCCTTCGCTTTCATTTTGATATACGGAATCGACGGTTGGCATCCATATACACTTGCAAAAATTCCCGGCGGTTTCTATCGCAAGCTCCGCGGCGCGAACATTAACTTTGTCTCCGACGCAGGCGTTCATGCATAGGCTTCCAAAACATTCAAACTCAGATACCGCACACCGTACAAGGAAAGCCCTGTCATGGCAACTCCATGCATTTGATTTATACATCACTGCCCGGTATCCGGCATTTTTCGCATCAAGCACAAAGTCTATCTCGTCCACCGCGCGCCCTTTCGTATCGGGCGACGCATGAACGTGAATATCGCATACGTTTTTTAACAAACCGCAGTCATCGTCTTCAAATTCGTCATAATTTGAGTATAACGAGTTCAAATGCGGAGCGCCAAAAGCTATTGCGGAATTTTTTATGAAATTTCTGTGCTTATATTTCATTTAAAAAATTCTTTTTATTATAGCTGTTAAACACGGCTTAAATCAGGTTGTAAACACTTCTGGCCATGTCGCTGCCTGGCTTGTAGCGTTCGCCGACTGGAGTCATTTGCGATAAGCGTCCGTTTATTTCGGAAATCTCCTTCTTACTGAAAACCAGAGAAGAAGAACGGATATTTTCGAGCAGGTGTGCGCGCTTTGTCGTCTCGGGAATCGGAACTATCCACGGCTTTTGGTGCAAAATCCATGCGAGAGCTACCTGAGCGCAGCTCGCGCGTTTTCTCCTGCCTATTTCGTCGAGAAAATCTATAAAAACTCTATTCTTCTCCATAGATTCAGAACTCAACCGCGGGAAGTTTGCGCGCATATCCGTTTGAGGGTCGAAGCGCGTTTTACCGTCCATCTCGCCGCCTAAATACCCCCTGTCGAGCGGGCTGTATGCCACAAGCCCTATGCCTAATTCCTCCAAAACGGGAAAAGTTTCTTTCTCATGCAGGCGAAATGTAAGGGCGTATTGGTCCTCTACGGCGGTAACTGGAAATTCTTTGTGCGCGCGGCGGATGGTTTCGGCATTGGGCTCGCTCATGCCCCAGTGCAGAATCTTTCCTTCTTCTGCAAGTTTCCTCATTGTTCCAGCAACTTCCTCGATCGGAATTTTATTATCTATGCGGTGCTGGTAATAAATGTCGATATGGTCTGTTTTTAGTCGCTTTAAAGAGGCATCGATGGCTGCGCGTATGCGCTCGGGACGCGCGTCCTCAAGCTGTTTGCCGCCGGGGTAATAGAGGCCGAATTTGCTCCCGATTTTTACCTTGCCGCGGTAGGGGGCGAGAGCCTCGCCAACGAGCTCTTCGTTCGTATGCGGGCCGTAAATTTCCGCCGTATCGAAAAAGTCTATGCCAAGATCTACAGCCTCGGCAATTAGCCTGCACATCGCCTTCTTGTCCCGCGCGGGGCCGTGTCCGCTACTCATTCCCATGCAGCCAAGGCCAAGGGCAGAAACTTCCATGGCGGCCTTGCCGCTACCGAGCGTTCTGCGGCCTGCCATAATAGCGGAATGTTTGGAATTGGCGGCGTTCTTTTTTAAATCAGCAGTTTCTGTATTTCCAAATGTCATGGCACTCGTCGCAATGGCGCCCCCGAATAATGCAGAACTTTTTAAAAACTTTCTCCTATTTAATTTAGTATTCATAATCTTCTCCTTTCAGACTTAGTTATTTCCCTAAAGAATTGTAATCCTCCTCGCCGACGGCTTCCAACCATTCGTTTGAAGCATTTTCGCCGGGTATTTCAAAGGCCAAGTGCGCAAACCAACTGTCGCTTGCCGCGCCGTGCCAGTGTTTGACATTTGCAGGTATGTTTACGACGTCGCCCGGCAGTAACTGTCTAGCAGGCTTGCCCCATTCCTGATACCAGCCTTTGCCCGCCACGCAGACTAGCATCTGCCCGCCGCCCTTTGTGGCGCGGTGTATGTGCCAGTTGTTTCGGCAGCGAGGCTCGAACGTGACGTTTGAAAAGGGAATTTCCCCCTCGGATATGCGTGCAAGGTAGCTATTGCCGACAAAGTATTTTGCGTAGGCGGTGTTTGGCTCTCCAATCGGAAAAATCATCTCGCGCTGAAAGGCGGCTTTGCCGCCGTCTGCTTGTTCGTCCTCGGTCCAGACCTCCTTTGCGAGGCGGAAAGCTTCCCATGCATTTGGCCAGCCGGCGTAAAAGGCTATGTGGGTGAGCATCTCGGATATTTCTTTACGGCTTACGCCGTTTTTCTTTGCAAATTGCAAGTGATGGATAAGCGAAGAATCTACAATCCCCTTGCCTATTAGGGTTGCGACGGTAATAATACTGCGGTCCCGCGGGCAAAGACCAGAGCGGTTCCAAATATCGCCGAAAAGTACATCATCGTTTATTTCCGCAAATTTTGGCGCGAATTCGCCCAACTGCGTGCGTCCAGCATTTTGTGTAATTTTCTCCTGTGCCATAATATTTTGATTGTTAAAAGTTAAAATTAAAAGCAACAAAGCAAAAACGGATATTGAGCAGATTTTAATTTTCATAGATTAATTCTCCTTTAAGGTTTTATTGATAAAATTACAGTGGCATCGCCCTCTCCGAGTGCAGATTTTAGCTCATTTTCATTGATGTTCTCTATTTTTCCCAATCGGGTAAAATTCCAAGAATTGGGCGCGTAATAGATTACAAAATATTTGCCCTGATATAAAATCAAGTCGCCCGGAGCAGTCATTGTCTGGGTGTCGTTTCTCGGCAAGGTTTTCCCTATCGGCCCGACTTTCTCCATGTTCGCATAATCCTGCATTTGAATGGAAATATCGCCTTTTTCGAGGATTTCTTTGAGTGCTCTTGCCGAGGAATTATTTTCCAGTTTTGCGGTAAATATTTTGCCATTGTTGACTATGAGTTTTATTCTATCTTTCATCGTGGTACTATCCTCCTTTTCGCATATCTCTTTCGTACCGCCGAAGGCGGAAATTATGGCAAAGCAAAAGGCGAATAAAAACAAATATGCCATAGCTTTCATAATTTATATCTCCCTATTGCTTTTAGAATTAACCTGTTATTGTATCGTGTATCCTCCGTCTACTGGAATAGATTGGCCGGTAATAAAGCTTGCGCCGTTGCCGCATAGCCATAGCACTGTTTCCCCGACTTCCTCAGGCCGCCCCATTCTGCCTATGGGCTCTGCTATTTCTTTTATAGCGCCGGATTCTATCATTCGTTCAACCATGGGCGTTTTTATTGTGGCGGGACATACTGCGTTTATTCTTATATTGCGGGTTGCATATTCAAGAGCAGCGCATTTTGTAAGTCCTATAACGCCGTGCTTTGATGCGTGGTATGCGGCGCGCCCGGGAACCCCTATTATCCCGCCAATGGACGAATTGTTTACAATCGCGCCTCCCGACTCTCCGTTTTTAAGGATTTCTTTAAGCTCGTATTTCATGCAGAGAAACATGCTGCGCAAGTTGGCGTCTATTACTTTGTCGAACTCAGTTGTCGGCAAATCCGCCGTTTCTATGTCGTCGGGCATTATGCCTGCGTTATTAAAAGCGTAGTCCAAACGCCCGAATTTTTCCACGGTCTTTTCCTCCATATTCTTTACTTGGGTTTCGTTCGTAACGTCGCATACGGAATAATCGGCATTCAATCCCTCTGCCCGAATAGAATCAACCAGTTCTTTAAGCAGATTCTCGCGCCTTGCAGCCAACATCACTGAAATGCCAGCGCGTGCGAATATTTTTGCCGACGCTTTTCCAATACCGCTTGTAGCACCTGTTATTATCGCAACTTTGCCTCCCATAATTTGCCTTTCACTGAATTTCTAATTTCTTCTGCCTTTTCTATGCCTTGATTATCGCATAGTTTTATGAAATAGCAAATACTTATAATTTATATCATCATATTCTTGACAGGAATAACATATTTAGAGATTGTTCTACAGGAGAGTACAGATTATGGAACTGAGGGTGTTGCGTTATTTTTTGGAAATTGCAAGGCACGGAAGCTTTACAAAAGCGGCGAATTTGCTGCATGTCTCCCAGCCCGCGCTTTCAAAGCAAATCATGGATTTAGAGAATGAATTGGAGGCTAAGCTTTTTATACGCGGCAGCCATAGCGTAAGTTTGACAGAAGATGGATTCCTGCTTAAGAAGCGGGCCGAAGAAATTCTTGAAATATCAGAAAGAACGCGAAGCGAATTTTCAAATAGGCGAGACGATATTTCAGGAGAAATTTATATAGGTGCTGGTGAGACAAATGGAATAAGGGCCATTGCCGATATAGCCTCTGAGATACGCAGTAAATATCCGGATATAACGTTAAATTTTCACAGCGCCAATGCTGAAGACATCATGGAGAGACTAGATAAGGGACTTTTGGACTTTGGGCTTATAATACAGCCCGCCGATATCTCAAAGTATGATAGCCTGACTCTTCCCAGTAAAGATATATGGGGAGTAATAATGCACAAGAAAAGCCGCCTTGCTTCAAAGAAAACAATAAAGAGGGAAGATTTATTAGACGAACCACTGATAATGTCAAAACAGATATCCAGACGAATATCCAACAAAGGCGGGCTTGCTAAATGGCTTGGCCCGAATATGGGAAGGTATAATATTGTAGCAAGATACAATTTATTGTTTAACGCCTCTGTAATGGCTTCAAAGCAGATGGGATATGTCATAGGCCTCGACGGAATTGTAGATACCTCACCCGATAGCGTACTGTGTTTCAAACCACTAATGCCTAAACTTGAATCCGAGATGGGAATAATATGGAAAAAAGAACGTTTGTTTTCTCCGCAAGCTAAATTGTTTTTAACCAAAATGAAGGAATATTGCGAAAAATAGACTTTTATGACCTTTCGCTGCTGCGTTCCAGATATGTAAATATGCGCTGAATATCACATACCGACGCTAGAGATTTCTTCAACTAAGTGCCACAAGAAAATCTCTTAGAATTGCCGCTTTCACTTGGTTAAACACAATGATTTTACCTACTTTTGTATCTTAGTAAAATATGTAATATATCCACAATAATCTTGACAAATGGGATTGTTTTGGGTTATAATTACGCCACTATGGCGAAGATTACTAAGAGATATTGTGAAGGTAGAAAATCCCCCTATCAACTGTTCTGGATTGAAGACGGCGTAAGGCATTCAAGGTTCTTTGAAACGGAGGAAGCAAGGGACGATTTTTTAAGGCTTAATGGGCACTTGGATAAACGCTCTTTTGAGTCGCTTTTGGGAATTGACGAAAATACCATTTCGGACATCTCCTACATCGAGTCTATAAGGGGGAACGTAAGTTTCCGCGATATGTGGGAATTTTGGGCAAAGAACCACAAGACAAAGCGGGTATTAACCCTTTGGGACGCTTGCGACGAATATCTGCGGGATATG
>CALXLN010000117.1 GCA_944389215.1 uncultured Opitutales bacterium | reverse complement strand
ATACAGCCACACACGGAGCTTTCGGAGCGATAGCTTTCGGAATCGGAACAAGCCAAGTCCGCAATGTTTTGGCAACCCAGACGCTATCGTTTAAAAAATTAAAAGTCCGCAGGGTAAACGTAAACGGCAAGCTCGCCGAAGGCGTGTATCCAAAAGACGTCGCCCTCCATATAATCCGCAAGCTGGGCGTTAACGGGGGAATCGGGTACGCATACGAATTCGGCGGACAAGTCTTCGACGACATGTCAATGGAAGGCAGAATGACAGTCTGCAACATGGCAATAGAAGGCGGCGCAAGAATCGGCTACATCAACCCTGACGAAAAAACCTTTGCGTACCTCAAGGGCAGGCCCTACGCCCCCAAGGCAGAGGAATTTGACAAGGCGGTAGAATATTGGAAAAGCATCGCTTCGGATTCCGACTGCGAATACGACGACGTTGTGAATTTCGACGGCGCGGATATAAAGCCGACTGTTACTTGGGGCGTAAATCCCGCCCAAGCTGTATTTATAGACGAAGCAATTCCAAATCCGGAATCAATCGCCGACGAAGGCCAGCGCAAAGACGCCATCGATGCCCTGGCATATATGAAGTTGAACGCGGGCGACAAAATCGCCGGCACAAAAATCGACGTTGCCTTCATAGGTTCCTGCACAAACGGCAGGCTTTCCGACTTTGAAGAAGCGGCTAAATTCCTAAAGGGCAAAAAAGTAGCCCCGGGAGTGAAAGCTCTCGCGGTTCCGGGCTCACAGATAGTCGACAAACTTGCGCGCGAAAAAGGGCTGGACAAAATATTTTCCGACGCTGGATTTGAATGGCGGCAAGCGGGATGCTCTATGTGCCTGGCAATGAATCCAGACAAGCTCGTAGGAGACCAACTTTGCGCGTCGACATCAAACCGCAACTTCAAAGGGCGCCAAGGAAGCCCGACGGGGCGCACGATATTGATGAGCCCGCGCATGGTGGCAGCAGCAGCCGTCGCCGGAAAACTCGTCGATTGCAGATAGTTTAGAAGCAGGCAGCTTTAATAAAGGCACTCTCCTTAAATTTGTAAAAACGCATACGCTAGCAACCTGTTTAGAAATAGGCAGCTTTAAAAAACTCGCGCAGGAAATTTCCTCGCGAGTTTTTTTCGTATTTTTTTACGTTGCGTAGAGATTAGGCTAGAAATAAACACCGGGAAAAAATACGGTTTATGTGTTTTCACGACCCAAAAAGTCTTTTTGAGGCAATTTTTGTCTAATTTGCCCCAAGCTAGATATTTCAGAAATCCCTCCCATATTTGTAAAATTTCTTCAAAAAAAAGCAAAAAAATCCTCCGCAGCCCCTAAAAAGCCTAAAATTTATTAAAAAAACGCTTTTTTTTCGAAGAAATTCTTGACAGTGGTGATAAATGGGTGAAAATGGGCGAAAATGGTAAGATAAGCAAGGTATGCCCGAAGAAATAAAAGATAGTGTATTTTACGCTGGGAAATTCAGCAAACAGCTGGATGAAAAGCGCCGTATCACTATCCCCGCAAAATGGCGCTTCAAAGGCGACGATGCGGAAAATTCCTATCTGGCAATGCCTACAACTTATGGCTCTATAGCGGTTCTGCCTCCATCAATGACGGCAGACCTCTATCAAAAGATTTCAAAAATAAGCATGACAAATCCCGCCAAGCGCCGGGCAGTCCAAAGGTGGATGGAGCAAAGCTCCACGTTCGGATGCGACAAACAGGGACGCGTAATGCTGGACGAAGATTTGCTCAAACTGGCAGGAATAAAGAAGGAAGTATGCATCGTCGGAATGGGCCCCACTTTTGAAATCTGGAATCCCGAAAAGCGCAAAGAATGGCTCGGAGAACCGAGCGAATCCACCAAGGCGGAGGACATTTCAATGCTTGAGGAACTTGGGCTGTAACAAGAAAAATATGAATTTTTTGACGGACAACAACGAACTCGCAAAGCCCGCCAAATCTCGAAGAGAGAGATTGGAACGGCGGCGCGCCAAACATTTAAATGGGTACAAACGATGACAGTCAGGTGAAAATGCCGCCCGCGCAAGGCCACAAGCCCGTGCTTCTCAATGAGGTTGTGGAAATTTTATCGCCGCGCGACGGGCTGACTTATCTTGACTGTACATTCGGAGGCGGCGGACACGCCCGCGCGATACTGGAATCCGCAAAATGCAAAGTAATTGCGATAGACCGCGACCCTGCCGCATCTAAACGGGCTGAAAAAGTAAAGAAAGAATTTGGAGACCGCTTTGAATTCGCCAGCCTAAACTTCTCGAATTTGGACAAACTACAAACCGAAGGATACGCCGGAATCCTTTTTGATTTCGGCGTATCCTCCTTCCAACTCGACGAAGCCGAGCGCGGTTTTTCCTTTATGCGCGAAGGGCCTCTCGACATGCGCATGAACAACTCTGAAGGCGCAACAGCCCTGCAATATATTTCCTCTGTCTCTGAAGACGAACTCGTGCGCGTGCTCCGCGAATACGGAGAGGAGCCGCGCGCAAAAAAAGTCGCGCGCGCAATTATCGCAGCGCGAGAGGCTGGAAGAATCGCAAGCACATCCGACTTGACCGGCGCAATAGCCGAATCTGTCCCCGCCCGCGAACGCATACATCCGGCAACAAGGGCATTTCAGGCTATAAGAATCGCCGTAAACGACGAGCTGGGAGAAATAGAAAGAGCACTTCCCAAAGCATTCGAGCGGTTGCGCGAAGGCGGCGTCTTGGCCGTTATAAGTTTCCATTCGCTCGAAGACAGAATCGCGAAAAAGTTTTTTAAAAAAATGGCCGGCCGCCCCGAGGACAGGTTCGATAGCAGTTCCGTTCAAGACAGGGTAAAGCGCGCCGAGCTGCTGACGCGCAAACCCGTCCGCCCTTCCGAGAAGGAATTAGCGGAAAACCCGCGCAGCAGAAGCGCAAAGCTCAGGGCCATAAGGAGAGAGGAAAACAATGGCGTATTCTAAGGCAAAATATGTTTCGATGGTGGTACTTATGCTGACGGCGCTGGTAAGCGTCGCGGCGGGCGGAGCTTTCGCAATATCGCTAGAACGCCGGCACAAAGTGAAAATCGGCGACGAAATACGCAAGTGCGAACAGCAAATCGCCGAGCTTACGCGCGACAATGAGGAGCTGAACGTAAAAATCGCACAGCAGGAGAATCCCATATACTTAAGCCGGCGCGCAAGCGCCCGCCTTTTGAGCCCTAAAGTTTCGGGCGTAATCTGGGCGTACGAAAACTACGCCGGAGGCAGAGTCGAATTTTCGGGAAAAACCAGGGGGCTCGTTTCATTTAAGATTCCCGACAAATCTTCACAAGCGGTTGAAAGATGAGAAGAAAGACCAAAAGAGCCGAGAGCATTTTCATATCAAGGGGCAGGTTTGCATTTGTAATAACCTGCCTCGCCCTCGTCTTTTGCGCGGTTTTCGCAAGGCTATACTATTTGCATGTAGTGCGCAGCGATGTCAGCATACAGGCCGCCGACAAAGTGAGAAACAAATTTATGACGATTTCCGCGCGCCGCGGAGACATTGTGGATTCGCGCAAGAACCTGCTGGCGACAAGCCGACCTGTAATAACCGTAGGAGTCGATCCAGTTGACTTTACGGCTAAAGCCGACGACCAAACATTCGAAAAGCTCGCCAAAGTTGCGGAAATTTTAAAAACCGATTTTCAAGAGCTGAAGAAAAAGTGCCGCGACGACAACGACGGAAGCCGCTGGCGCAAAATAGCGGAGAATATCGACGAAAACACCTACAAAAAAATCCAGGATTTAAAAATTAAAGGCATATACGGCAACAGGAACTATGTGCGCGTATACCCTGCCGGACCGCTCATGGCCCACTGCATTGGATTCGTCAATAAAGAATTCCAAGGAGTTATGGGAATTGAGCAACAGTTCAATTTCTACTTAAAGGGGCAAGACGGATGGATTGAAACCGAACGCGACGGCAAACGCAGAGAGCTTACGCATTTCCGAACTAGGGAAGTCGAGCCCACAGACGGAATGAACGTCGAGCTTACTATGGATTTAGTCGTCCAAGAAATAGCCGAGAAAGAAGTCCGCAGGCTGGCAGAGGAATACAAACCTAAATCCGTGTCGATAATTGTAAGCGATCCGAATACGGGATATATTTTGGCGCTTGCAAACTACCCGAGCTTCGATCCAAACAAATACAACAAATACGACCAGGATATGCTAAGGAACCGCGCCATAAGCGACCAATACGAACCGGGTTCCACGTTTAAAATAGTTCCAATTTCCGCCGCGCTAAACGAATCTCTCGTGGGTCCGGACGACGTTTTCGACTGCAACGCAGCCACTATGACCTACAGAGGCAAAACGCTCCGCCTTCCCAAAGAAGCCCATACAATGGGAAAATTAAGCGTGCGCGAAATAACAAAGAAAAGCAGCAATAAAGGATCGGCGCAGCTTGGCGGGCTTCTCGGAGAAAAGAAACTTTACGAATACGCAAAACTTTTCGGGTACGGCGAAAAGACAAACATAGGTCTGCTTGGAGAAGCTACAGGAACGCTCCACAAGGTAAAAGACTGGGACGGGCTAACGATTACCCGCCTGCCAATGGGCCACGCCGTCGACGCAACCCCCCTGCAAGTACATTGCGCAATGAGCGTAATCGCCAATCAAGGCATATACATGCAGCCGCAGCTCATCCGCAGAATTTACGACAAAAAAGGCGACACTAAAATAGAGTACCAGTCAAAAGCCATCCGCAGGGTGATAAGCCCAAAGATAGCCACGCTGATGTCGGAAATGCTTTCGGAAGTTGTTACAAATACTGGCACCGCGCGCAGGGCGCAGATTGAAGGGTTCAAAGTCGCAGGAAAAACCGGGACCTCCCAAAAAATTATAGACGGCAAATACAGCACCCGCGAGCACGTGGCGTCGTTTTCCGGATTTTTCCCGGCGCAGCGCCCGAGGCTTGTCATAACAGTCGTCGTGGATACTCCGCGCATGAAAGGTGTCGGATACGGCGGGATTGTTGCGGCGCCGGCCTTTAAAAATATAGCCGAACAGTCGGCGAATTATCTAGGGATTCAGACAGACGACAAGTTTGAAAAAACTGTCGCCTGGAAAGGTTTTCAATAATGATAGGATTTTCAAATTTAGACAGTCTAATTTGTCTCTGCGGAGCGCGCAACAGATTCGGCGCCCTCGGATTTACAAGCGGAGACGGCGGCAACGCCGCGTACACGGTCGACGATCTCGCAAGAGCCGTTGGCAACGCAAAAATATCGGGAGACAAATCCACGCAGATAAAGCTGCTAATAGCCGACAGCCGGCGCGTCGTTCCCGGGGCTGCGTTTTTCGCTGTGGTAGGATTCAACGCCGACGGAAACAAATATGTCGAGGAAGCCGCCCACAGGGGCGCAAGCGTAATAGTTTCCGAAAAGCCCGCGCCAAAATATTTCCCGGCGGTTTGGGTTCAGGTACAAAATATGCCCGACGCCATGGGCGCGGCGGCGAAAAGTTTTTACGCCAATCCGGACGAAGCCATGAAAATATACGCCGTAACCGGGACTAACGGCAAAACCAGCGTAACATGGATGGTCCAGAAAATTTTAAACGATTCCGGCAATAAATGCGGGCTAGTCGGAACAATCCACTACGACCTCGGGGGGCGCTGCCTGCCAGCAAGCCGCACAACCCCGGAAGCGCTGGAGCTGCATGCTATGCTAAACCAAATGCGCAACGCAGGATGCCGCGCCGCCGCTATGGAAATCAGTTCGCACTCCATATCGCAGAAAAGAGCCAATGGAATACACATAGACTGCGCGTGTTTTCTCAATCTGACACAAGACCATATGGACTACCATAAAACAATGGAGTCCTACTTCCAGACAAAAGCGTCGATGTTCACCGGAGCCCTAGGCGCACGCCCGAAAAATGTAGTTATAAATTTCGACGACCCGCGCGGAAAAGACATCGCGAAAATGCTCGATTCATCCCAAAAGCTCACCAGTTTCGCAATCGGCGACCCGTCCGCCGACATACGCGCGGAGAATCTGGATATGAAACCGGGCTATTCCACCTTCACCCTCGTTTATCCCGAAGGAAAAATTGAATCCGCAAGCATCAAAATGCCGGGGCACTACAACGTGTCGAATGCCCTAGCGGCGCTGGCTATGATTTATGCCACAGGAGGCGATGTAAAAGAGGCGGTAAAATCGCTAGCCTCGTTTAAAGGCGTCCCCGGAAGAATGCAAAAAGTCGCAAGCACCGCAAAATTCGACGTGTTTGTGGACTACGCCCACACTGACGACGCCCTCAAAAACGGCCTCTCGATGCTCCGCAAAGTCGTAAAAGGAAAATTGCTGGTTGTATTCGGATGCGGCGGCAAGCGCGATAGGACAAAACGCCCCCTCATGACAAAAGTCGTCCAAGAATACGCCGACATAGCATGGGCGACTTCCGACAATCCTCGCGGAGAAAGCCTTGCGCAGATTTTTGCGGATATGAAAGCCGGAGTTACCGACGAAAAGCGCATAGCGTTCGTCGAAGACCGCAGGCGAGCAATCAACCTTGCCATTGACGCTGCCGGCGACGGAGACTGCATTCTCATAGCCGGGAAAGGGCACGAAACTTTTCAAGAACTTGGAGACACAATCATTCCATTCGACGACAAGCGCGTCGCGGAGGAGCTTCTCAATCTCAAGGGACTTTTGTAAAATTCAACACTTAAAACAAACGCCATGCCATTCTTTAAATCCGACGACATCCAAAACTGGACCGAAGGCAAATGGTTCAATATGAACCCGAAGAAGAAACCTGAAATCCACGGATTCAGCATAGACAGCCGCGATATCGGCAAAGATTTCGCATTTGTCGCCATAAAGGGAGCCAGAGACGGGCACGACTTTGCCGCCGATGCGGCAGCCAACGGAGCAACCGCCGTAATCGCCGAACGCGAACTCGATATAGGAATTCCCGTTTTGGTCGTCGAAGATACCGTTAAGGCTCTCCAGCGCATCGCAAAGCTTCACCGCTTGCGTTTTGAAAATCCAGTCGTCGGAATAACGGGCTCGTGCGGAAAAACTTCCACGAAAGAAATGCTGGCAAAACTTGCATCATGGAAAAATCCGCTCGCAACCAAAGGGAATTTGAATAACGAACTCGGCGTTCCCCTCACGCTCACGCAAATTGACTTGCGGCAAAACCAGCTGGCGATTGTCGAAGCGGGCGTTGCAGCCCCGGGGCAAATGCAGGAACTGGCGGAAATGATAGAACCCGACATCGCCATAATAACAAACGTCGGGCTTACTCACTTGGAGAAATTTGTCGAAGTCGGCAACGTCGCAAAAGAAAAAGCGGCGCTTGCGGCAAACGTCGCCGAAGGGGGATGGTGCCTAATCCACCATAACCTGCTTAGCTGGAAGGCGTTTGACGAACTAAAGTGCAAAAAAGCCGTGGTTGCTCCGGCGGAGGCTCCCGATTTTAAGGCGGATCTCGTTTTCAGATATTCGTTCGCGCAGTTGGAAGACAATATGGTGGCTGTCGATATGAGCATCGAAGGCGGAGACGACTACTATTTCGAAGTGCCTCAAATGAGTTCCGGCATGCTCGAAAATTCCCTGCTGGCAATAGCCGCAACTTTAATGCTCGGCGGAAAAGAAGAGCAGATTGCAGCAAAATTGGAAACATTGGCGCCCTTGCCAATGCGCGGCGGAATCGTATCCACGGAAAAGGCGAAATACTATGTCGACTGCTACAACGCCTCGCCCACATCCATGAAAGACTCCCTCGCCTATTTTTCTAAAATATCCGGAGAGGAAACTCCAAAACTTTACGTATTGGGTTCTATGGCGGAATTGGGGCTAGCGAACCATCGCCACCACAAAGAAATAGGCTGCCACATAAAATGCAACCCATCCGACGCCGCAGTGCTGATAGGCGAAAGCGCGCAAATTTACAAGGCGGGAATGCTTGAAAACGGATGGAATGAAGATCAAATTTCCGTTTTTGAAAAGTCGGAAGACGCCCGGGAAATCGTCGGAAATTTTTGCGGTTTTGCATTCGTAAAGGGAAGCCGCGTTTGCGAGCTTGAAAAAGCCCTGCCCGAAGAAGTTCTCGAAGCCATTTCCTCGCCAGAAAAACATCCGTCCGACGACGACGCGGAAGATGAATCGCCTGAATACATTGAAAATCCCGACGAGAATGCCGTTATAGAAAGCGAAGAAGATGCTGAAGACGACGGCGAATTTGAAGACGCCGAAAATTCCGAAGAAAGCGAATTTGACGGCGACGAAGATTCCGAAGACGAAAGCGGAGACGAAGCAATCGAAGAAGACGACGAGGACGAAAGAGAGGTATTTTAATGCTTTCAGAGCTTGGAGATTTCGAGAGTTGGTGCGGACCCTTGCGCCTTTTCAGATATCTGTCTTTCAGGTGCGCCGTAGCGACGGCGCTGGCTTTTTTTATCGGCGTTCTATGCGCTCCGCGCGCAATAGAAATTCTGCATAAGATAAAATTCGGCCAAAGCCTCCGAACAAAGGAGGAAGTCGGAAAGCTCGCAGAACTCCACAGCGGAAAAAAAGGAACCCCCACTATGGGCGGAATCATAATTTTCATTTCCGTAATGGTGTCGACTCTGCTTCTTGCAAAAATGAACGCGCTTGTTTTTACCGCGCTTTTCGTCTACACGGCGCTTACGTTTCTAGGGTTTTCCGACGACTACCTTAAAATAGCAAAGAAAAACAGCAGAGGAGTTTCCAGCAAAACAAAACTTGCTGTTCAAGCTTTGACAACCCTCGTGGCGCTGGCGGTTCTTCTGTTTTCAAAAGACTACGGAATGATTATGCGGGAATTGTGGATACCGTTTATGAAATATCCGCTCATATCCTGCATGCCCGTATGGTTTGCGGCGCTATTTTTGTTTTTCGTGCTTGCGGGCTCAAGCAACGCCATAAACCTGACCGACGGCGTGGACGGATTGGCGATAGGCTGCACGGTTTCGGTAACTTTAGTATATGCAATTTTCAGCTACGTGTCGGGCAATGTCATAGCAACTGAATACCTTTTTATCAGATACATTCCGGGGGCGGGAGAACTTACCGTAGTGTGCTGCGCCCTGCTTGGGGCGTCGCTTGCGTTCCTATGGTACAACGCGTATCCTGCAGAAGTCTTTATGGGCGATACCGGCTCGCTTGCCCTAGGCGGCCTAATTGGAATTATCGCGTTTATGACGCTTCAACCCACAACCCTAATAATCGTCGGGGGAGTATTCGTAATGGAGGCAATGTCAGTAATTTTGCAAGTTGCCTCATACAAGTCCACAAAACGCAGAATATTTCTAATGTCCCCAATACACCACCATTTTGAGCTAAAAGGCTGGCCGGAAACAAAAGTCGTTGTCCGCTTTTGGATTATTTCGCTCATATTCGCCCTAGCGGGACTGGCGACTCTGAAAATCAGATAAAAAAATGGAAGCTCCGAACGGCATAAAAGAAAGAATCTCGATGCTCGCCAAAGGCAAAAGCGCGGCGATTTTCGGCGCGGGCGCGAGCGCAAAAGCCGCAAAGGCGCTGCTTGAAAAATTGGGAATCGAGTGCGCCGTATATGCCGAAGGCTCGGGAAAAACCGGCGGAGAAAACATTTATTTTGAAAGTTTCGACAAATTCGACCCCGCAAAACACTCTCTTGTTGTGTATTCTCCCGCTTTTCGCCCCGACAACGCAAACATAGCCGCGGCGGAGTCTGCTGGCGCCGTTGCAATTTGCGAAACGGACCTTTCCGCCCTTGCCTGGCGAGGTAAAATTATAGCCGTTACTGGCACTAACGGGAAAACTACAACAACGGGCTTCATCGCGCACGCATTGGCGTCAAGCGGGATAAAATGCGTCGCGGCAGGAAATATCGGAAAACCCTTGTGCGCCTTTTGCGCGGAAATGGAGGATACATCAGGCGCCACCGCAGTTTGCGAGCTGAGCTCATTTCAAACCTCGCGCATAAAATTTCTCCGACCGGACGCGTTGGTATGGACAAATTTCGCGCCCGACCATTTGGATTGGCACCGCGACTTGCGCGAATATTTTGAGGCTAAATTTAATATAGTAAAAAATTTGCGCGGCAAAATAATGTGCGCCGGGGAAAGCGTGGCAAAAGCCGCCTCAGAATATTCATTAAAACTTCCGGCATTCGCTAAAATATTTGGAGAAAACGAGTACCCACCCTGCCCCGCGCCGTTTGACTCGCCGGTACAAGCGCAAAATTTTATTTTGTCCAGGGAAATATTGAAGGCATTCGGATTGGCGGATGAAACGATAGAAAATGCAGCAAAAACTTTTAAGCTTCCGGCTTTTAGATTTTCAAAACCGATGGAAATCAATTCAGTAAGGTATTACAACGATTCAAAAGCCACCAACGCCCACGCCGCCATCGCGGCGCTAAAAAGCCTTTCCTCAGAAAAAAACCTCATTTGGCTCGGAGGAGGCAAAGATAAATTCTGCGACTTGGGCGAGCTTGTCGATACCGTAAAAAAATGCGCGTCCGGAGCCGTTTTGATAGGGCAAACAGCCTCGAAACTAAAACCGCTTTTAGCCGATATGAAACTTGGAGCCCATATTTGCGGCTCCATGGACGAGGCCGTCAAACTCTGCTCGAAGCTAGCGGAAAAAAATTCCGCCGTGCTGTTTAGCCCGGGTTTTTCGAGTTTTGGAATGTTCGACGGCTACGCCGAACGCGGAAAATCTTTTGAAGACGCAGGTTTGTGTTTGAAGAATTTAAATAAATAGTAAAAATAGCATTTAAAAATAAGGGGTATACATATGAAAAAATCCGTAGCAATTACAACCATAGTGGCGCTCCACGCCGCAGTCATCGGAATGCTTCTCATACAAGGATGCAGCTCCGAACCGACGGAACCTCAAGCGGGTTCCGCAAAAGCAACCGGCGAAGTCGTCAAGGAAATTCCCGCCGAACAAGCAGAAGACATCGCAGAGCCCAAGGAATTAATCCTGCCCGAAGGCAGCATGGCACTGCGCACAAATCCCACAAGGCCCGTGGAAACATTGTCAAACTCCGGCGATGTAGTCGTGCCCGCAGACAACGCCCCGCTAGAAACAGCCAATAAAAATGACTCCGCCAAGAGCGACCAATTGAACGATTCCATCGCCCCGATGGCGCCAAAAGCCCAGGAAAAAGTCCCGACGCTCACAACGCATACTGTTGTGAAAGGCGAAACCCTCTCGGGAATCGCTAAGAAATACAACGTATCGCTATCGTCCCTTCTAAAAGCAAATGGACTCACCCTTTCAAGCGTGATAAAAATCGGGCAAAAAATTGAAATTCCATCCGCCACCGGTGAGGTAATTCCCGCAGAGCCAAAAGCCCAAGAAGTAAAAAACGAATCCGTGCAAACGGAGGAAACAACGGTGTATGTAGTCAAGAAGGGTGATTCGCTTTCGCGCATAGCATATAGAAACTCAATGACGGTCGCGCAACTGATGTCCATTAACAACTTGAAAAACCACAATATTAAAATTGGGCAGAAACTGCACATCGTAAAATCCGATAAAGCCTCAAAACCCGCCGCGGCTTCTAAAAAACCTGTAAAAGCCGAGCCGCTCGCCGGAGAAATAGCCCATAAAGTTTCAAGCGGAGAAACATTGGGCGCAATTGCCATAAAATATGGAACCACCGTCAGCGCAATCGCTGAAAGAAATTCAATCGCCGATCCGCGCAAAATAAGAGTCGGCCAGATAATCTACGTAAAAGGTAAAAATACCTCTTCCGCATCTTCATCGCAAGCTGCCTCCGCTACAACCGCTCCGGCAAACACCCCCGCTTCTTCTTCCTCCGCTGCCGCCAAGTTAAACGAAGTTCCTCAAGTTCCAGCGGCGGCTCCCATAACCGTTCAACCCGAAACAAAGCCGGCTGCGCCTGCGGTAACTCCCGAACAACCCCTTAAAATCGAGGAGTTGAAACCTTCCGCGGAACAGCCCAATGTTGAAAGCAACACGGAAAACAATCCTCCCGTCGTAGAACTTTAATACTGCCTGTATGTTTAAGCGGAGATGGGGAATTCCGAAAAAAATTCTTTTTTTGGAGCGTGGATAGCTGTTGTGCTTCCCGTACTGTTTCTAAGCGCGCTGGGCTTGCTCATATTAATGAGCGCCGGCGCAAATAGAACAGATCCGTACGCCATCGTCCGCAAACAAACAATCTGGCTTGTAATTGCTTTCATAGCGGGAATTTGCGCTGCGCTTGTAGATTTGAAGGTTTTAAAGCGCTTGTCGATTCCGCTTGCCGTAATCACAATAATAACCCTTTTATTGGTCCTGGTTCCGCAAATAGGCAAGGAAGTAAACGGCTCGCGCAGATGGCTTGAAATAGGGCCAATTGTGGCACAGCCAAGCGACATCGCAAAATTCGCGCTTATAATATTGCTGTCGTCCTACCTTCACGACAACCAGCGCCAAATTAAAGACGTATTTAGAGGGTTATTTATTCCGCTCGCGATAGTCGGAAGCTTTTGCATTCCGATTATTTTAGAGCCCGACTATGGCACGACTGCGCTGTGCGGAGGAGTCGGGCTGGTGCTTATTTTCCTTGCCGGGGCAAATATTAAATGGCTGTTTTCAATGTTTGTTGCTTTGGCAGCTGGATTTTGTGTGATGGTGTATTTCAACCCCGTTCGACTCCAACGGGTACTCAGCTTTTTAAATGTCGAAGAAACAAAATCAGACGGGTCCTACCAGCTATATCAAGCTATTTTGGCATTCGGCAACGGAGGAATTACGGGAGTCGGAATAGGACAAGGCCGCCAGCAGCTCTCCTTTTTGCCCGAAGCCCACACGGACTTTGTGTTTGCGATAGTTGGAGAGGAACTTGGAATGGTCTGCACATTTTTAGTAGTGGCTCTATTCCTTGCGCTGTTCATAGCGGCAGTGTACAATATCAGAAAAGCCCCCAATCTCTTTGAATTTTCGCTGGCGACCGGAGCAATGCTTATGGTGGTATTGCAAGCGCTTTTCAATATGTGCGTAGTAACGGGTCTCGTACCAACAAAAGGAATTTCCCTTCCATTCATAAGCTACGGAGGCTCCAATCTTGTTGCGATGTTTGCGTTTACCGGGCTTTTGGTAAACTGCATCCGCTCTTGGAGCAAACCGACAACAATTAAAGCAACCGACATATGAGCAAATTTATAATATCATGCGGCGGCACAGGCGGACACCTCGCGCCGGGAATAGCCGTCGGGCAAGCGCTGATAAACGCGGGACACCAGGCTAGTTTTGTCATTAGCCAAAAACAGGTGGATTCAAGGCTGATGAAAAAATATTCCGACCTACACACAATCCGCGCCCCCGGAATAGCTTTCTCGGCAAATCCTATAAAACTTATAAAATTTCTACGCGAACTTGCTAAAGCCATAAAGTTCGGGAAAGAGACAATCGAAAAAGGCGACTACGACGTTGTTATAAGCTTTGGAGGATTTAATTCGCTTGGATTTTCCATCGCAGCCGCGATGCTGGATAAACCCCTAATTCTCCACGAAGCAAACCGAAAGCCCGGCAAGGCAACCCGTTTCCTCGGAAGGTTCGCAAAGCGCATTTATGTTCCGTACGGAGTAAAAATCCCGAGAAAAAAATCAGGCCAGGTTAAATACGCGGGCTACCCCGTGCGCGACGAAATAAAGAAACTTCCTTCGCGCGCAGCAAAAGAGTTCTTTGGCTTTTCTCCCAACGCGAACATACTGCTAGTGCTAGGAGGCAGCCAGGGAGCCGCCGCGCTCAACGAATGGGTAAACAACCATTTTGACCGCCTTGCGGCGGAAAATATGGACGTTCTCTGCGTATGCGGCCCGGGCAAAGACAAATTTGAAGACAGAAAAACGACCGGCGGCGACGGATCTGAACGCGAAATAAAATTTCTGGAATTC
>CALXLN010000116.1 GCA_944389215.1 uncultured Opitutales bacterium | reverse complement strand
GCTTTTTCTATACGAGGCAATGCGCCAACAAAACGCTTAATTTACAATAATAAAAAAATCAAAAAACACATTATGAAAAAACTAATCCTAGCAACGTCAATACTCGCTGCAGCACTCTCGCTAAACGCTCAGCAAACAATAGACCTGTTTAACGGAAAGGATTTATCCAACTGGAAATTCCACTTGGAAGACTCTACCGCAAAACCGGAGGAAGTTTTCTCGGTAAAAGAGGGGGTAATCCACATCAAAGGAACGCCATTTGGATACATGTACACTCCGGAAACTTTTGAAAATTTTAGGCTGCATGTCGAGTGGTGCTACCCAATCGAGAAAACAAACAGCGGAATTTTCGTATTCGTGCAGGAACCCGCAAAAGTATGGCCAAATGCGGTTGAATGCCAACTCTGCGCCGGAAGAGCCGGAGATTTCGTGCTATTGGGCGGTTCGGACATCGCTGAATTTAAGCTTCCTGAAGGCAAATCAAGGCCGGAATTCCCGGTTGTAAAGGCTATGAACCTGTCTCCCGAAAACGGAGTAGGAGAATGGAACAACGCGGATATTATTTGCAAAGACGGCACAATCACGGTTTACATTAACGGGAAACTTCAAAACATCGGAACAAAATCCAAGCATAAGCGCGGCAGCGTCGGCCTGCAAAGCGAAGGCGGCGATATCCTCTTTAGAAACGTGAGGCTAACGCCGATAAAATAGCCTGCCTTGCACAAGCGCGCTTTTTTAAATCTAAAAAGATATAGAGTTTGCGCATTCGTTTTTATATTTTGCAAACGCAGTAATCACTGGGATTAGACTTTTTATTCCCACATGCAAAATGAGCCGCCCGGACTTATTCCGTAGCGGCTCGTTTTTTATAACACTCCCTTTGCGGAAGGATACAGCATGCTTTTTACGTTTGCGCGTTTGTTTCTATTTTTTATAGACGCGGCAACCGCTGCGGCACAATCTTTTATCAATACAATGCAAAACGAGCCGCACGGACATGCTCCGGAGCGGCTCATTTTTTATCACACTCCCTTTGCGGAAGGATGCAGCATGCTTTTTACTAGTCGAAATCCTGTATTTCAGCCAGCGACTTTACAGGCAAATCCTTGTCGATGCGCCTGCACATTCCGCCAAGCACTCCGCCGGGCCCGCACTCATAGAACTGGTCCACCCTGAGTTTCGCGGCATTGCGAACGCAGTCTTCCCAACGAACCGTGCGCACCACCTGCTTTACGAGGTTTTGCTTTATATAGTCAGGATCGCTTACCAGTTCTCCGGTTACATTTGTAAACACCGCTATGCCGGGCTTTTTGAACTCTATTCCCTCAAGATAGCGCTCAAACTTAACCTTTGCTGGCTCCATTAGACGGCTGTGGTACGCGCCCGCAACTTTCAAGGGAACAACCATTTTAAACGCTTTGCGCTCCTTGGCAGCGGCGACGGCGGCGGCGACTTTCTTGGCGTCGCCGGAAATTACCACCTGCCCCGGGCAATTCAGATTCGACATGTCAACGTCGAATTCCTTGCAATATTCTGCCACAGCCTCGACAGTTCCGCCTATAAAACTCGCCATTGCGCCCTCGGAAGCGTCGCACGCCTCCTGCATGAGCCTTCCGCGTTCCGCGACTATTTTAAGCCCGGTTTCAAAAGAAAAAGTTCCCGCGAAAGCGTGGGCGGTAAGTTCCCCGAGAGAAAGCCCCAACGCCGCGACAACCTCCCCAAGCATTCCCCGCTCTTTAAGAACCTGCACAACCGCCATTCCGTGGAGAAAAAGGGCGGGCTGGCAAATGCTCGTTTTTGTTAGGTCGGATGCGGGACCTTCAAAGCAATACTTTGAAAGCTTCATTCCTAGCGCATCATCGGCGCGGTTAAACAGGTCTTTCACAGACGCATAATTTTCGTATAGGGTTTTTGCCATACCGACGCTCTGCGCACCCTGTCCTGAGAACAATAATGCTGTTTTCATAATGCTATTTACTTTCTGTTTTTTTAGCCAAAATTTCAAACTCTTTCGCAAGAGACTTTGCGATTTGCTGCGAAAGCTCGTACAAAGCCTTGTCCATCGCAGAAACATAACTGTCGTATGTAGAACCGCACGGAACCTTTATGTCAAACGAACCTCCCGACTGCCCGAGATCGCCCTCGGACAACAACTGCCACTTTCCTTTCAGTTCGACGTCGCCGCCAAATTCGCCTATAAAGTCGGAAATAAACACGCGCAACCCAACAGCGTTTTTATCGAAAGACATCGCCGGATAGACATAAACCGACAAATTTGGGGAAGTTGCCGATATATTGTCTTGAAGAACGCGCTCTATTCCGTCGGTCGGAAGTTCCGCCCACCTGTTGAATTCGGAAATTTCTATGGTGGATTTTTCCATCACAACAATTTGGTTGCGCGACATATACGCGGGAACTATTACATTTAGCATGTTTACTTCGCGCGGAGACGATATATCAACCACCGCAACATCGGAAGTCGAACGCATAACGTAAAATACGGTCGAATCCGCCTTCGGTTCCAAAAACGAGCCCAAACACCCGGATAACACAACGGCCGACGCCGCTAATAAAATTGTCTTTACTGCTTTCATTGTTGACTGTCTTTTTTGCTTTTAGCTTTGCCCGTTAACAAAGAACTTGGATTGCGCTGAATGTAATCGGCAAGGTTTGAAAGCGAGGACACCGACTGGTTCACGGAACGCAGCAATGTCGCAAGTTCATACCTCAATGGAGATTGGGGCATTACGATTGTATCTATACTCTTTAACACGGAATCCGCATTTGTAAAAGTTTTTTTAGCGGCCGCTGAAAGTTCGACAAATTCGCCCTGAGCCGTTTGAACAAAAGCCGAAGAATCCTTCATTAGAATGTCAAAATCCAAAATCGCGTTTTTCAGACTCGGATCCGACGCCACGGCGTTTACCGAATTTAGGGCGGCTATTGCGGAATCGTTTATGGACTTGACATCAAGGGCGTCAAGCTTGGAATTTATGTTGGATATCAGCAAATTGGCGTTTTTGCCTATTTCTTCAAAATCTATTTTTGAAATGTTGTCGATGGTTTCCTGAAACGCCTTTGCAGTTTCCGCAATTCCGGTAAGAGAGCTCGGCACCTCGATAAACTTGGTTCCGCCGTACCTTAGCTCGTACTTTTCTCCCGGATTTGCGAGATAGTCGAATTCTATATACAGCATCCCCGTAACTATGCTCTGATAATTTAGCTTTGCCCGCATTCCCTCGGCAATCTGCTGCTTGAGCCAATGGTCGTACTGCAGGTTGGAATCTCCCATTTTTCGGCGCAACATGTCGACGTCTATCGAATAGACTACAGCCACCGAACTGTTCTTCATCGTTTCGGAATGGGCGCCTATTCTTATAGATTCCACTTTGCCGATTTTTACGCCTTTGAATTTTAAAGGCGCCCCTACGTCAAGCCCGTTGACGCTCTCGGAAAAAAATGAAATGCATTTTTCCGAATGGGTAAAAAACTTCGCCGCGCCGAATATTATGACCGCCGCCACAGCCAGAATTGCGGCGCCCATTACAAACATTCCTATGGCAACCGGATTTACCTTATTTCTCATTTTTGTTCGCTTCCTGTTTTTCGCGCGGATCTACGCCCCTGTTGAGGAATACGCGCACTTCTTTATTGTCGGAATTCAAAAGTTCCCTCGGAGAGCCTATTGCCGTCTGCGTTTTGGAATTTGCGTCCAAAAATACGGCGCGGTCTGCGATATCGAAAATGCTGGCAAGCTCGTGGGAAACTATGACTATTGTTGCGCCAAGGGAATCCCTCATTTGCACAATGAGCTCGTCTAGCCTGTGCGACGAAACCGGATCCAGCCCCGCGCTTGGCTCGTCGAAGAAAAGCACGCTGGGATCCAAAGCTATCGCGCGCGCAAGCCCCGCGCGCTTGGCCATTCCCCCGCTTATCTCCGACGGATAGAACGCCCCGAACCCGTTCAATCCCACAAGCGCAAGCTTCAAATCCACTATATCCGCCGCGTCGCGCTCCGATATATCGGTAAATTCCCGCAGAGGCAGCAATACGTTTTCTGCCAGAGTCATCGACGTCCAAAGAGCCCCGCCCTGGTACAGCACTCCGAACTGCCTGAGCATCGAAATTTTTTTCTTTTCATCTGCGCCGGAAAAATTTTCTCCCTTGAAATAAATCGTCCCTTTTGCGGGTTTGATGAGGCCTATCATATGGCGCAAAAGGGTGCTTTTGCCGCAACCGCTACCGCCCATTATAAAAAATATTTCGCCCTTGTTTACGCTGAAATTCAAATCTCGCATCACCACATAGTCGCCATAGGCCATTGTGAGGTTTTCTATTCTAAAAACCTCATCGCCCTCCGCGGGGTTCCGTGGCCGGGAAAGTTTGTCCGCAACCGCCCCCGACGCGCCAGAGGCGGCTCGCGGCGTTTTAGCAAAACTCGATAGACTCGCTTTCTCCATGTTTTAAATGTCAAAAATTGTAAATATTACTGCAAAAACAGCGTCGGCGACGATAATCCAAGTTATGCTCTGGACTACGCTTGAAGTTGTAGCCTGCCCCACTCCCGCGGAACTTCTCTCGCATTGCAAGCCCATTTTGCAGCCTATGCACGCGACGATTATCCCGAATATAAAACTCTTGCCGACACCCGTGGATATTTGCACTAAATCCAGCGCCGAAAGCGTGCGGTTGGCGTATTGCTCATAACTGATGTCGAACATTCCCACTCCGATTACCATTCCGCCCAGCATGCCTATCACATTCGCAAACACCGTAAGCAGCGGAAACATCATAACCAAGGCGACTATGCGCGGAAACACCAAAAATTCTATAGGAGAAATCCCGAATGTCCTGAAAGCCGAAATTTCCTCGTTCACCTTCATTGACCCTAATTCGGCCGCAAACGACGCTCCGGTTCTTCCGCTCATTACGATTCCAACCATAATAGCGCCCATCTCGCGGACCATGGCAATTCCAACCAAATCGGCAACAAATATTTCCGAGCCGTATTTTGCAAGCTGTATCGCACCCACAAAAGCCAAAATAAGTCCAACCAAAAAGCTAATCAAAGCCACTATCGGCAACGCCTCCGGCCCCGACTTTTGAATTATGGACAATAAATCCACAATCCTATATCTTGCCCTCCCGAATGCCGCCTTAACCGAAGCAATCGAGATTTCCCCGATAAAACGCGATTGGTCTTCAACATCTCCCATCATGTTGAGCGCGCGGGCTCCGATTTTACCCCAAATATTGGATTTCTCGGATTCTTTTTTCGACGCGTTCGCATCCGGGACCGCCACCGCCAAGCGCAGCAGCTCCCGCGGGCCTTTCGGGAGGGATGTGTCGTCGAAAGCCACGCCCATCTGCTGGCATGCCTGATAGATTCTAAACAGCATGCAAACAAGGGCGGAATCGTAAGCCCCAAGGGCGCTTGTGTCGAAAGTCAGAGTCGATATTCCGGAAGTAATAGACTTTTCAAGGCGCGCAATCTGGGTTCTTGGTTTGGATATCAGCCAGTCTCCGGAAACAACCATTACGGCGATGGTTCCGGACACATTTATCCTTGCGGTTGCCTCTATTTCAACGCCCGCATGCCGCGCAAAAAACCTATTTAATAAATTTGCCACGATAAAAAAACTTTCCGCACTATTTCATATTCGCGCTTTTTTTTAAAGCTTTTTTTGTCCGCGCTCATATCGGCTCGAAATCCATATTAAAATATATTAAAATATAAAAACTTCGTTTGCTTGACAAATCGGGAAAATTTTCTATATTTTAATGTAATAGAAAGGACCTCAGCAATATGTTAAAAGAGACAGTAGACAGATTATACGGCGCCTGGTGGGGGGCTTTTATAGGCGACGCGATAGCTGCCCCTACACACGGATACTCATCGGTTAAACTATTAGCGGCGGATTATGGGACAATAAATTCTATGGCCGCCCCAAAGAATATCCATCCGCAAAGCGTATTGTTTTCGCTTCCAAAGCCCGAGCTTCCGGCAGAATTCGACTATATCGGCCCCAAGCGCAGGGAATTGTGGTCGAAGCACGGCACGCACCCTCACTATGGATTTCAAGCGGGCGAAAACACTCTGCCGCTGTTTTTGGCGCTGCACCTTACGGCCTCCATGATAGAGACAAAAAAGTTCGACGTAGACACTTGGATGGCCCGCTACCAAGCGGTTATGACAACCCCGGACGCCCATAACGACACGTTCATTCCGTCCATCCACCGCAGGTACTTCGACAATCTTGCAGCCGGAAAAGACCCGGAAAAGAATGGATGCCCGGACGCCCACATGAGCGATTTGGCTATTTTCATTCCACTGATGTTCGCGCATCTGAAAGACCCCGACTACACCAACATGAGCCTGTACCACGCTTTCCGCAAATTTACTCTGGGAGAGGCTGCCTATACTTCGGCGTACTTTCTATCCGAACTTCTGGATTATGTAATTCGCGGAAATTCGATAGAGGACTCCATATACAAAAAAATGACCCCCGACAGACATTTCTGCCTGGCTTTTCCCTACCGCAGATGGATAAAAAGTTCCAATAGCGACGACCAAGCTATATCTTCTACGGGAATTCTAGCCGCGCTCGAAGAGTCAATGCCGCTTACAATATATTTGGCGTTGAAATACGGCGGCAATTTTTCAAAAGCCTTATTCGCAAACGCGAATATAGGCGGTGAAACCACGGGCAGAGGCGCCGTAATCGGGATGTTCGCGGGAGCGCAGTGCGGGTTGTCAAAAATACCCAAAGAATTTATATCCGGGCTTAAATTCAACGGTGAAATTCAAGCTTTGGGAGACGAACTCTACAAAATGGTATCATAAAAAAGTTGGAATCCTCATACGAAAATCCTTGACCAAAAATAAGGATAACTTAGCTTTTGGAACTATTATGGCAGACAAAAACGAAAAAAACGAATTTAACGTACCCGGCAAGTTCTATGTGGACTCGCAGTGTATTGGCTGCGCTCTTTGCGCTTCAACGGCGGAAGGCCTCTTCGCTATCAGCGACACAGGTTGCGCCTATGTGGCAAAACAGCCCGCATCCGACGACGAAACCTCCCTTTGCACCGAAGCAATGGAATCCTGCCCCGTGCAGGCCATCGGCGACGACGGAGAATAATAGAATTTCCGCTAAAAAATTTACTCCGTTTAAGCTTCGTTTTACCAACCGCGAATCTTATTTGGATAAGACAATAAAACCGGCTTACTTAAGCCGGTTTTTTTATGTAGGATTACGGATAAAAAGAATCCGTGCGCTATTTTGGCAGCCCCTTTTTAAGCGATACTTTCCTTACAAAATCGGCCGCCGTTTGAGCCATGATTTTTGCGCCTTCCGCGTTGGGATGGATCTTGTCGGGAAATAGATTTTCCTTGTTTTCAAGCGGAACGCGCATGTCTATTACGGAAATGCCACGCTCTTTCGCTACTTTTTCGACAATCGGAAAAACTTCCCCGACAATTATACTATCGGTAATTCCCCATCTATCCTGGTATGCGGGAACCTGTCTGCAAAGAAAAATCACGGGCTTGCTGGAAAGATTGGCAAAAGAATCTATCAAAGAGTTCAAATCGCCTTCAAAGTCCGCCTTGTATTTCCAATTAAACGGCTTGGAATCGTTTGTACCGAGTTTTATTATCACTATGTCGGGCAAAAATCTCATTGCCGGAACATATTGGTCTGTCTCTATGTACGGTTTATTGCCTTTTGAAAGAAGCGTCGCCCCTCCGACGCCAAAATTGCGAACATCGTAGCCGTCCCCCAACATTTTTCCCAATTGCGCCGGATAAGAGTCTTTCGCCCTGTCGCTAATTCCCGAACCGTAGGTTATGCTGTCGCCAACGCACGCAACTTTTATGGCGCCGGCGAACGACAACGCGCAAAACAGCAATGTAAAAAATACAGACAACGCAAATTTTTTCATGCTTTAAATAAAAGAAAACACGCAAAAAATTTCAAATAAAATAAATATACAAGACTCTAAATGCCTTGACACAGTTATTCTAAGTTATAATGTGTTTAATAATTACTAATTTTATATGGTTAAGTATTTTACTATTGCTTTTATACTTGCTGCAACTTCTCTGATGGCGGCCGACAACTATCTCATAGGAACCGGATGGGGCGGACCAAGCATGAACTACACTTGGAGCACGGGATTGTCGCCTACCGAATCCGACGATGTTTTTTTGGACTACAAATATTATTACGAATCGCAATCCCCTACTCCGCAATCTTGGCGGGTCGATTTGTGGGTTCCCGAAGGCCATGTTAATTCAATAGTAAATTCTCTGACTATCCAGAATCTATACAATCCGGATACGCTCACGTCCGTAAAGCTTCAGCTTGTAGTGGCAGCCTCTAAAACCGCCGGAATAAGAACTGTTAATGATTTTAACGTGATTGGGGACACATACAAGTCGGAAATACGATTTGGCGTGTCAAAAGGCTCATCCGACTCCGCAGTCCAAGCGAGGTTTATCGTAGGAGGCGACATGAACATAGGAAAGAGCGACTATAAAACCGGCGAAGGCGTTTCTTTCCTCTTAGGCGAAACGGCGGCAAATATGGGGCCACTCGAAGTAAAGGTAAGCGGCAATCTCAATATTTACGGCAACTCTAGATTGGGATTAAACGTCGGTAAGCAGACCGGCAAATCAGGCACGACGGAGCAAATAGACTTCGTAGTTTCGGGTGTGTTAAATATGGTAGGTAGCGGCGGGAATGACAATCCTACATTGTTCTTAAACACTTGCAGCTCGGGGACTACTCCAGGAGAAACAACAATAGACGTAGGCGGTATTTCGGGAACGGGACTAATACGCAATGATACCGGCTCTCTTGGAGGTTCATCCCTGCTGATAATCCGCACGGCAGAAGGCGCAACAACAACTTATTCCGGCATATTAAAAGACGATATCACGACTGGAGGAAACTCTAAAGTGTCGATTCTTATGGCGGGATACGGAACGCAAGTTCTAGACGGCTCCGTAGATATTTCAGGTTTTAGTGAAATCAAGAGGGGAACACTGCTCTCCACTGGACACTTTGGAAGCCTTTATATAAACA
>CALXLN010000115.1 GCA_944389215.1 uncultured Opitutales bacterium | reverse complement strand
TGTCTTTTACGTGCAGGAAAAAACGTTTTGTGTCGTCCAAAACATTCTCGGCAGACTTTTGCGCAGCGAGGGAAAGGCGACTTTCTATCTCGCCCAAACGCTTTTTTTTATCCTCCGGAAGCCCCGCACCGTTCAATTCAAAATCCAATAGAGTTTCATCGAGCAATCTGCGCTTGCAGCCCCGCAGCGAAGCGGCTTCTGAAGTGCGCGAAAACTCAACAACGCGCGCGTAAAGGTCTCGGTCGAGAGGGATTGACGAATAAAACTCCGACACTAGCGGAGTTGCCGCATTGAGCTCGCTCCTAAGCCGCTCAGTGTCCGCCACGCTCTGCAAATGGTTGATGTATGTCCAAACCCTGTTCAAATCAATGGTCGCGCGGTCCAACGCGCGGATTGTGTTTTCGTAAGTTGGAGTTTTTTGAGATTTTATGGCGTCCAAATTGGCGCGAGCGGCTGAAATTGCGTCATTTACGGCGGAAAGCGCAGAATCGGCTTTCATTGTAGCCCAATTCGGAGGACATTCTTTCTGGAGAAACGGATTAGTCATATTGCATATGAATATCGCCTTTTTAAACGCGCAAGTAAAGCCGATTTATCGGCGCATAGAAAAAATAATTTTACACCAATGCGCCTGCACCCCTACGTATTTATTTTATTTACCGCCCGCCCCGCGCCAGGGCGTTTTCCGGACGGATAAAACAAAAATATTGATTTCAAACCGCAAATTCAAAATATTGGTAACATGAAAAGTATTGCTGCCATGCACAATGAATACGGCAAACCGACAGAGGTTCTGCATCCCGAAATAATTGAAATTCCCGCCCCAAAAAAAGGCCAGGCTCTTGTAAAACTGGTAAGGGCTGTCATGAATCCTTCCGATTTGGGAATGATAGGCGGCACCTACGGAAGACTCCGCCCCCTGCCGGCAATAGCGGGACGCGAGGGTATAGGGGAAGTGATAGAGCTAGGCCCCGAAACTGAATTTCCAAAAGTTGGTTCGCGCGTGCGCCTGCCGTCCGAACCGGGAGCGTGGACGCAATTTCAGGTCTGCGAAGCCGACGAGCTCATGGTTGTCCCGCAGGATATTCCGGAAGATATGTGCGCGATGTCGTTCATAAATCCTCCGACAGCCTATTGCATTTTAAACCAATTTGAAAACCTCAAAGAAGGAGATTGGGTGGTTCAAAACGGAGCGGGAAGCGCGGTTGGATATTTCATGATTCAAATGTGCGCCGCACGCGGAATAAAAACGGTAAACATGTTGCGTTCCGCCGCCGCTAAAAAATCGGAATTGGAGTCCATCGGAGCGACGATTGTAGTCGACGAATCCGAATTCAACCCCAAGGAAATCAAGGCCGCAACCGGCGGAAATTTGAAGTTGGGGCTGAATCAAATCGGCGGCGAGAGCGTCTCAAACATGATAAAAGCCATGGGAAATTCCGCAACAGTAGTTACAATCGGCGGAATGGTGGGAGATCCGGTACGCTTCCCGACGCGGTTTTTGATTTTTAACGATTTGCGGCTGCGCGGGTTCTGGTGGGACAATTTTCAGCGGACGCATTCAAAAGAAGAAGTGCAAAAAATATTCGACGCTATATTTGAAATGGAAAAATCGGGCATTTTAAAAGCGCCCGTAGACTCGGTATTCCCGATGTCCGAACTATCGCAGGCAATTGCGCGCGCATGCGAAAACTCTCGCTCAGGCAAGGTAATGTTGAAATTCTAGACGGGAAATTTCTAAAAATAAGATGAAAAAAACTAATAAAAAAGATTTAGAGGGGCTTACCCAATTGGGGGCAGCCTACAAAGGCAAAAAGGCTAAAGCCTCAAGAAAACTTGAAACTTTCCCCAATAAGAGCAAAGGGCGCAAATACATAGTGCGCCTTGAAACCGATGAATTTACCTGCCTTTGCCCCGCTACAGGGCAGCCGGATTTCGCAACGATAAAAATTTCCTACATCCCGCGCGACAAGATTGTAGAAAGCAAATCGCTTAAGCTTTATCTGTGGTCCTTTAGAAACGAAGGATGCTTTCACGAACATTTGACAAACATCATATTAGACGATCTCGTAAAGGCGCTGGATCCAATATGGTGCAAAGTCGAGGGAAATTTCAATGTACGCGGCGGAATTGGAATAAAAGTGGAAGCCCAGGAAGGTTCACCCGACGCAAACGAAATCTAAAAATTTTAAACGCCAAAACAATGCCTCCCGCCACAAAGTTTATCCGCGCGCTGTTTGCAATAGCAATATCCATATCTGCAATCTCATGCTCAACTTTTGTCGAAGAGCAGCCGTCAGGAAATGCCGAATTTGAAAATCTATTAGAAAGCGTCGTAAAAATCGACGTCTGGGAGCGCTCGCAGGAAAATGGCGGCAACCATATAGTCCGTTCGGTTGGTTCGGGCGTAATAATGTCGAAAGACGGAACAATCCTCACAAACGCGCACGTTGTGAATTCGTACGCGTTTAAGATAATGGTAACTCTGCCAAATCTTGAACGCGTAAAAGCCAGCTTCGTGGGCTGGGACCATTGGACTGACTTGGCGCTTATCAAGCTGGATGAAGACGAATTAAAAGCGCGTTCGCTGAAATTCAAAACGGCAAGATTTGGGGATTCAAGTACCTTGAAAGCCGGAGATATAGTATATGCCGTGGGAACTCCGCACGGCTTTGCGCGCACCGTAACCCGCGGAATAGTTTCCAACACAAGCAGGTTTTTCGAAGGCACAATTCTAGACAGCGGATATGAAACCGGAAATTTCAACACTTGGATCCAAACCGACGCCGCGATAAACCCGGGAAACAGCGGAGGCCCGCTAGTAACCCCAGACGGGAAAGTCATAGGCATAAACACGCGCGCCTATTCTAACTCAAACAACCTCGGTTTTTCCGTGCCGTCCAATGTCGCCGAAAAAATTATGCTAGGCCTCATAAACGACAAGGCAATCACCCGCAGCTACATTGGAATTTCACCCGCCCCGCTGCAAGACATGGAAAAATTTTTCGACGTCGACATGAACCGCGGAATGCTGGTGCGCAACGTCGACAAAGGATCTCCCGCCGCAAACGCCGGAATCCTTCCGGGAGACATAGTTTTGAGCATAAACGGAACGGACGTGGACGGCAGATTTCCGGAACAGTTGCCGGCAATTATGAATATGCTCGCGGAAATGAAAATCGGGTCCGAAGTAGAACTGTCAATATTGCGCAACTCAAAAATATTCTCCAAAAAACTGGTTTGCGAAAAGCTTGAAAGCAGAGTCGGCCTTGAATACACGCTGGATAAATGGGGAGTCGGCATGAGGGAGATTACAAAAGTTTTCGCCCGAGAAGCAAAGATAGGCACAGACTCAAACCTCATGGTAATCGGGGTGCGCGACGGATATCCTTTCGGAATGGCAAAAATCGAACGCGGCGATATAATCACGGCGATAAACAGAAAAAAAATATCCAACACCAAAGAATTGAAATCCGCCTACGAAGAGTATGTGAAAAACCCCAAGAAAACGCTCGTAGAAGTCAGCCGCGACGGAGTCATATCCTTCCATATGCTGCCGGAGTTGAAAAATTAGCAAAATGTAGGCTTCCAGAATAAAATGAGGGAAATTTAGTTTGAAATTTCCCGAGATTTTAGTTTTTACTTCTGCTATGAGCAGAACGTTTTTATCTTCTTTGTTTTTCCGCGCAACGGCTTTTCTAGTTGCGGCCGCCGCGGTTTCCCCGGCAATATACGCGAAAATCGGCGAACCAAAAAACGCAATCGAGTCGCGGTTAAATTCAAAGGTAAATGGAGCCTACCAATATGTGTCTATTGAAGACCGCATGCGCGAAGTATTGGAATTGCCGTATAAAAAAATGTTCATAATATTTCCGTCAGATATCCAATCGTCCTTTTATTTTAAGCGCGCAGAAGCCACGCAAAGCGTCAATGCCGACACTATCCAACAGCACGACCTTTTTGGATGGGAATTAAACCTAATAACACAAGACAACAAATCCGTTCTGGAATTTTATAGGCGCCACGGAGACCCCATGACAATCGAAGAACTTAAGGGATTGATGAATTCGGTGGCCTCAATGCGCGAAGGCGCATATTGGAAAAAGAACGAATACGTGCCTGTAAGCCAGCAATGGGAAGTCGGGGTGCACAACGGCAAAATAATACAAATGATAAGGGATAAAAGCGGAAAATTGATTCCGGCGGGAGAATCGAAAGACCTAGACGAAATCCTGCCTACTAGCAATACGCGGTTCGTATATATAGACGTTCCCCCCGCGGTGCAATCTCTTGTTAACTACAACCAATCCATCCCATTTAAATATATGGAGCTGGAGCAGCGCGCGGCGTATGAGAGATACCGCAATTACGTCGAAAAACAATCCGCCTACAGCGCAGCCAAAACTGCCGCGCCGTCAAAACGCAACTCATCCAAGAAAGGAGACCAAAAGGTAACCGTAAAGCGCGTCAATCCCGCCGACGCCTACACATTCCGATCTTTGGAAACAACTTTTTGCGATATCGAAACCAGTTTGAAAGACGGCAACAAACTCTCTATAATAAGGTATTCCCTGCCCGACATCCTTTTTGGAGGCAAACCGATTGCAAAGGTAGAAAAGGAAGTAAGAATGACGGAAAATATTCCGCAACAGCCCGACACCGCATTCGGATACGATTACGAGCTATCTGACGGTTCGGTAAGGGCAAAGCTTTTCAGGAACGCCGTGCTTTTCATTGATACTGGTTTTGACAGGCAAATGCGCAATTATATGGAAAGCTTATATAAAGAACAGCAAGCCGAGCGCGAGCAAGAGGCAAAAGCCAGCCTAAATCTTTTTTAACGCGCGTTTAGCCGCTTGAATATTCCGGCGCGCAAAAATCTTCCGCTAAAACTGCGGAAGATTTTATTTTTATCAAATTTGGCATTATCCGGCGTATTACTTGACTATGCGCCTAAGCACTATTATATTGGCGGGCTTATTTTATGAAAACTTTGCAAAAAATAAGCGGAATTTTATCCGGTCAAACAGCTTTATTTGTAATATTAGCCGCAGGAATCGCTTTTCTTCAGCCGTCTCTATTTTTTTGGGTAAAAGGCGACACTCAAACGGCTATTTTGGGCTTTATTATGCTCACAATGGGAATGACCCTTTCAACAAAAGATTTCCAAATTCTGGCCAAACACCCGGCAGACATCTTTATAGGCGCTTGCGCGCAATATACCCTTATGCCCCTATTGGCATTTGCGCTCGTGCATATTTTTAACCTTCCAAAGGGAATAGCGGTGGGACTTCTTTTGGTCGGAACGTGTCCCGGAGGTGTTTCCAGCAATATTATGAGCTATTTGGCAAAAGGCGACGTCGCCTTGAGCGTCGGAATGACGACTGCAAGCACCCTGCTCGCCCCTGTCATGACTCCCCTGTTAATGCTCTGGCTAAGTGGAGAAATAGTCGAAGTCGACGCGGCTGGAATGTTTAAAAGTATCCTGATTGTAACCATACTTCCCGTTATGGGAGGCGCCCTCATGAACTTTTTCTTCGGTAAAAATCAATCCTATCTGAAAGCCATGAAAATAATGCCGGCCTTCAGCGTTGTGGGCTTGGCGTTTATAGTCGCAGGGGTAACGGCGTACCACGGGCGGCACTTTCTAACGTCCGGAATGGCGATTGTCTGCGCAATTATGTTGCACAACGCACTCGGATATTTTACCGGATACATGGTTGGAATTGCAGTCGGAATGAAAAAAGCGCAAAGAAGAACGATTTCGATAGAAGTGGGTTGCCAAAACGCCGGCCTTGGCACAAATCTTGCCTCCACGCATTTCCAGGCGCTTCCAGAAGCGGCTCTTGCCACAGCCGTAGCCTGCGTTTACCACAGCATAAGCGGAACTATTCTGGCAAACCTATTTTCCATGTGGGACACTGTAAGGTCAAAACGCAAAATTTCTACTGACAATTCCCCCGCGGGCATTGAAAACGCAGAGCTTGAAAATTAACAGCAATCCTTGTCTTCCGCAAGCCTCCTGTCAAAATCCGATTTCGATATGCCGGTGATTTCCTCGAAGATTTCGTAATCAAAATTTGGCAAGGCAAGCGCCTTTTTTATTTCCTCCACGGGCTCCGTTTCAAACCTCCGCTTGCAATCCGCAAAATTTAACCATTTGGGAAGGATTATTTTGCTTTGCGGCAAATTTGTTGGCTTATTGAACATAAACGCGCCCTGCTGAAGCGTATTGAAAAAGCCAATATTATAACTGCCGACATTCCAGCTGCCGACATTGCGGTTGCCTCTGTTAAAATTCCCACTGTTGGCGTTGCCCACATTATGTGCGCCGCTGTTGAAACTGCCTATGTTGCCGTTTCCCGTGTTGGAGTGCCCGCGATTGTCGCAACCGACATTGCCGCTTCCGCGATTTCTGTCTCCGACATTGTCAATGCCCTCGTTTGAATCTCCGGTATTAAAATCCCCGGAATTGAGACTGCCCGTATTGCGGCTGCCGGTATTGAAGTTTCCAGTATTGCAGTCGCCGGTATTGCCCGTACCTGCATTCATTTTTCCAGTGTTTGAAGCAGTTGCAGAAAAGTCGCGCACGCTTTTTGCAAGGGTGTCTGTAACATCCCGCAAGAGGCGTATGCGCGAACAGCAAAGCTGCTTTTCCACTCCGCACGTGCCGGAAACTACCGCGCCTTCGTACTCGACTTCAAAAATTCTGTCTCCGGGCTTGTACCACATATTCCAATATCTGCTTATGTAATATCCATCCTCGGAGATGCGGGCGCCCTTTATTTCAGGCAACCATTCCCCCGCGGCGCCCGAAGTCGGCAAATAAGCCGAGTAATCAAATCCCGTAGACGGAGAAGTAAAATTACCGCCCAAAACCTTATAATATTTTATGGTTTCATCCGGCATCAGCGGGAACCCCTCTCCACTATTTTTATTATCTTTCTATCCCCGCCCTTTTTTGAAGCGCCCTTTGAGCTTTTGGCGAGCGAAGCCGTAGTTTTAGAGGAACTAGAAGAAGCATTTGAAGTCTTGGCCGATTTCGCCGCGGAATTTTCGCGTTTCCCGTCATTGGAGACGTTGGCGCTGTTATTTGACGGAGGCCGCGCGACAGACGAACCAGACTGCGAATTTGAATTGTTTTTATTGCCTTCGGACTGGGACGATGAATTCTGGGAATCTTCGCCATAATAGCCGCACAAATAATACTCGCCAGTTCCGCGTTTTATTGTAACTTCAATCTTCAACAGGGCCGGCTGGCACGCAACCAACTTCGACGGAACTTCGCTGGCCCCCCTATTTAAGGCCTCCGTCGAGTTTTTTATCCAGACGATTCCGTCCTCTATGCTCCCGATTTTCCCCCTGATTGCCGCGTACAGAGAAGGATCGTATGTCTTCCCCTCCATGACGAGCAGCATATTCAAAACCTGCGGGGAAGCAGAGTTTAGATTTACTTTTTCAAAATCTTCCGTCGACACTATTTCCGAAAACGCCTTGTAATATTCGTTTGGGCGCCCGTTTTCATCGAAGAAATAATCGCGCACATTCTGTATATACTTCAGTTCGCTTAAATTTCTTATGTCGCGGTTTGGAGGGAAAGCCTCGTCGTCGTCGTAATCGTCCCTTTCGGCGCCGTTCAACCTTGCGCTGTCGTCGGAATCGCTCCAGTCCAATATGCACTCGGCGAGAGTTTGCGCTATAGACGTAGAAAACTGCATTTCCTCGAATATCGATATCAGATTTTCCGAAGTAAGCTTCGAAAGCGGAATTTTTCCGCTTTCATCCGTTATTTTAACCTGCATCTCCCCGCCCCGCGGAAGCTCAACCCTGCCGTCGGCGAGCGGGAACTCCCACCCCTGCGACGTAGCATATAGGCCGCCGTCGATTTCGTAGTATTCCTCAAGCACCGCAACTGCCGCGTTTAATGCGCTGTAAGCGTCCATGCGCAAGCTTCTCTCATACGCAGACGACGCCCGCGGCTTGAGCTCGGCCACGGAATACTCTATTAGGTAAACCGACAGAATCGAAGCTATGAAAACGATTCCGAGCACAAATGCCAATGCGCTCGCGCGCCTGTTTTTTCCCGATTTCATTTTGTCAGTTGAAAATCCACCATGCTTTCCAGGCTGATGAGCCTTTCTATGGTTTCGTCTCCCCTTTCAAAGACGAGTTTTATGTACGTGGGCATTAGGCTGGAAGACGCGGCGCTTGTGCGGATTTCCTCCTCCTCCTGCCATCCGGAAGTGTCGTCGTAATAAAAATAAGACATCGCGGTTACCCAAGGCGAAACTTGCGTGCGGTAAATCGCCGGATCAGAATTTTTGTCCTCCGACACTACAAAGCGCCAGACTATCCATAATCCGTCGTTGTCGAGCTCCAAAAAGCAAATTTTGTCGGGCGAAAATTTAAAAGGCGAAACGTAAAACGGATGTTCGTAATTTGCGCTAAAACATAAATAATAATCCCCCAAAGAAGAGTCGGGGTCATGAGCAAGATATATGGTTTTTGCGGAGTTGTTGGCGAGTGTCTCCCCGATTTCGGAAGTCTGGACGGACGACGAGTTCATGAAGCTGGAGCGCAAAAATTTTTCCACGCCGTCGGCATGCGACCGCAAGCTCCACCCCCGCTCAAAATATTCGATAATATTTACCATATCGAACATCATAGCGCAGCACCCGAATAGTATCACAGCCGATATCGCCGTAGCCAAAACGACCTCAACAAGCGTAAACGCCTTTGATATTCCAGCAAATTTTCCGCAAATGCGGAGCTTATTTTTTGGGAAGATCGAGCTCTCCTGAATCGTAGCCATCGTCGTCTCCTTCCCTTAATTCTTTTGCGGCGCGCAATCTTTCGTCCTCGAGAAAATCGGTGCGGTCGTCCAGCAGCGTCTCGCGGTCGTTTGAATTTTCATACCACTTGGGGCGAACCACCAGAACGGCATCCTCGATTGTATCCATAGATTCGCCTTCAATCCTTATTCTCAATTCAAACAAATCTATAATCTGCGTTGGAAAACACTCTCCGTACACCCTGCATTTAGAGCCGTCCAAAGTGTCAACCTCAATGCCGTCGTCCAAAGAATCGTAATCGTCAACGTCTAAAATCGCCGAAATTGCGCGCTCGATTGTCGCGTCCATAATTCCGTTCTTTTCCTGCATGTCCAACGGATATAGACAATTGTAGCATATCTGGCCTATCGCGAACGCCGCGAACGAAAAAAGCGCCAACGCCAAGACGCATTCGACCAGGGAAAACGCCTTCCTGGCAAGCCTGCTGGAAATAGAACTGAGACAACTGCGGCTATTTCTCATTTTCATCCACCTTTGGAGCCGCGCAAAACGGATCCATTTCAAACGATGCGAAGTCGTTTCCGCCGATTTGTATATAAATCCTCGCCGGCGTCATAGTCGAATCGGGATAAAAGCGCAATTCGTCTATTTTAGGATCCGGCAAATTCACGCCGCCTCGGTCTACGAGTTCGGGAAAAACCGCTTCAAAAAAAACCTCCACATCATTGGGAAAATCGTCCCAATCGATTTCCGCGCCTTTTTTTTCGGCGTCGGCAAGCGCTTTCTCGAGTTTCTTCTCGAGATATATGTGCGCTATGGGAACAGCGGTTTCGGCGTCGGATATCAAGAAAAATCCGCGGGCGTCATAAACAAGCGAAACTTCCCTGCCGCGCTCTATGGATTCAAAGCGGGCGCGCTTCACTGCCGAAAGCGCAACCCTGTCAGGGGGGCGCGAATCCAGCGCATCGGCGTCCAACATTCCGGCTCCAGCGATAAGCCCGCCCAGCAAGCCTATCAGCGCAATAGCCAAAAGAATCTCCGCCAAAGTAAACGCGCTGTGGAATCTGCGCGCCATTACTACCAGTTGCCGATGTCGTCTTCAGTCTCATTCTGTCCGTCGGGGCCCATCGACCATACATCGTAACCGTCCTTGCTTTTCTGGGCGGGATAGCGGTATTGGTAGGGATTTCCCCACGGATCCAACGGCAAACTGCGCACATACGGCCCCTTCCAACGGTCTCCCGCAGATTCCGGAGCATTCAAAAGCGCGTTCAACCCCTCCTCCGTCGACGGATACCTGCCGATTGCAAGCTTGTACGACATAAGCGGAGTTGCCAGCGAATTATTGACAAAAGACTCCGTTATTTTTTCCTGCGAGCTTGTCATCGTCTTGTCGACGTTTATCACCACGATAAACGCCAAAAGGGAAATCATTGCTATGGCCAGCAAAACTTCCATGAGCGTAAAAGCCCGGCGCGATTTTCCCTTGGCTGCGAAATCCAATTTCAAATTTGCGTTCATTGAATTTTCCTCTTTGACTTTATTTTAATATAAACGTCCGAAATCCGTCCAAGTTTCCCAAAAAAATGTTTTTATTCCTTTATTTCCTCTATCGCGCAGGCTACATCGTATTTAAACGGAGGAGTGCGGAGCTTTAGAGTGGCGTTTGCGTCGCTTTTTATCACGCCGACAGCGATTTTATCAGTCCCGCGCGTATCCCACCACGTTACACGATAGGATTTGTCCGCCTTCATTTGCACGGAATATTCAAATGGTTTAAGGTCGGGAATATTGCGTTCGTAAAGTTTATATTTTGCAAAACTTGCGGTATCGGTGGCGGCGCGCTTAAACCAAATAAACGTAGAACCGTTAAGTTTGTCGCGCATGGCAAAAGGTTTCACGCTGGCTATGCCCATGTTGGATCCCGTTCCGTCGAGCCTTATATTGGCTATCTCCATCGACGCGCTTCCTTCGGAAACAAGCTGGAGGCCAATTTTTTGATTTCCGCGCTCAAGCGGTATTTTTACAACCTTGTTCAAATACGCCCGCGGCTTGCCGCCTTCTTTGCGGACTTTTTTAATGCCTTCGGCGGAAATTTTTTCGGTCTTGAGAGGATCATCGTTGAGCGTCAGTTGAATATCGAACTTGTCTTCCTGGGGAATGCTCACTATTTCAAAAGAAAGCACGCATTTCTCGTTTGAAATGCCGTTCACTTCAACAGCTATTATCGCGTCCTTCTGAAAAACTCTGGGCACGGTATCTTTTACTCCCGTGCCGTCGGCCTCCACACTCACCTC
>CALXLN010000114.1 GCA_944389215.1 uncultured Opitutales bacterium | reverse complement strand
TTTCCGGCGGGAGCTTTTTGCGTCCCGCGCCTGCGCGCCTCCCGCCGTGTCCGCATTTACATTGAGATGAATTCTGCTCTTGATCCTGCATTATCTTTCTTCCCTGTTTTACTAAGCCAACGCCAATTATCTGGCGTTCATGTGAGTTTTAATTCAATTTCTGTTTTTAAATTTTGCTCAACTTCAGCTGCGAGTCGCTGCATAATGCGAATATTTTGCATTTCCTCCCGCCCAACGTTCGGATGGGCGGAAGTATCGCAAACTTTTTTCGTCTTTATAAATCGCAAATTTTATTTTTTCCAAAGTCCGCAGAATCTTTATATACGAATAACCCGTTTTTTTATTTTATTTTTTTTGATTACAAAAACCTTAGCTTTTCTCGACCAAATAACAAACCCGCAAGCATTGTCAATGCGTTCCGAGCCGGAACTTTCGTCGCAATCGCTTAACGAAACTTCAATCGCCTTTGGCGCGTCAAATTTAACAATTGTTAACGGAAATTGAGGGCAGAACACTTGTCTGCGAGTTAGCTTTTCAGCAGTTTTGAACTCGTTAAAATTGCATTCGCAAACTTCTACTGTGTTTTCGCCGGCGCCGTCAAAATTAGAATAATAAGCTCCATCGATCTTGATAGAACCTATGTCAGATATTGTTGTGAAAGTCTTGATAGCGGTGCTTTTTAGAACCTTTGACAAAGCCTCGTCGCGAGCCTTAATTTCTAAGGACATCTTTTCTTCAAGCTCCGAGCGCGTGAAGTCTTTGACAACCTCGATATATTCTCCAAGCTTTCCCCCGCGCGAGGCATCGTTACCAAACGTTACATACCTTTTTGTGGCTGCATAGCGAAAGAAATCCATGTCCTTTAACGACAATGCATCTTTGTAACAGCTCCAAGACCCCTGGTCTGCCATTTTATAACGCCTTATCTTTTCGCCTTTTTTATATATCTGTTTTTTCATTTTTTCAACATTACATTAGTTTTTCTTTGAATGTTGGAAATACTCCATTCGGGACATCTGCTTCATTAAAACAATTTTTATCTTAAAAAATCCATTTAGGCATACAAGGGAAAACTTGTCCCAACTTTAAATCTAATTTTTAGCATTGCCATGTTTTTCTTCATTTTTATGCGGTCTCTATCGTCGGCGAATCTAGAAATTTATTCAAAGAACTTGTTTGATTTTGCGCGTCTTATTTTTTGCTGCTCTTTTAATTTATAACACTTTCTTATATTTTTCAATTTTTCTAAATTATAAATGCAATTAATTCTTATCGCCGACCTTTAAGCACTGCGCGGCACAATCTTCGTAAGTTTTTTCAATCTCCTGCATGCAATCCCTGATGTATCCGTGATTTTCATTTCCGCTTTTGTAAATTCCCGCTTGATATGTGCAACACCGCAGCTTATCGCCATTGCATCAAATAGCGCATTTTTTTCAAAATGCAAAAACGCCGCTAATGTTTTTTAAAAACAAGTCGATTATCTCAATCGGCGACATCTTCCGCAGGCATCCGCCTTTTAGCGGAAAATTCGCCACAACCGCATAGGGCGCAATATTTGTAAAAAGCTATTTCGCCCGGGGTTGAAAGAGAGTTAGTCTTGTTTTTCGTATAATTGTCCAAGCCTGTTATTCTCAAAATTTACCGCCGCCGGCATGACGCCTGCGGCAAAAACAAAATACATAAAGGAGAATAATATGGTACTCGGAACTAGATATCCAACATTGGCATTTCACACAGGCGGCGCAGGAGAAGCCGACGACGGAATACCGCCTCAGCCATTCGAAACGTTTTGCTACGATTCGGCGCTGCTTCAGGCAAAAATAGAAAACTTCAACGTAATACCCTACACTTCGGTTTTGCCCAAAGAGCTGTTCGGGAAAATATACCCCGTCGACGATGTGGTAAAATATTTTAAGCACGGAGCCGTCTTGGAAGTCATCATGGCAGGCAACGGCGCAAGATCTTCGGAACACCGCGCAATAGCCACCGGAGTCGGCATTTGCTGGGGCGAAGACGACAAAGGCGACGTCATCGGCGGATGGGCGGCGGAATATGTGGAATATTTCGACACTTGGATAGACGACGACATCGCCGGCGCGCACTGCGAAATGTGGCTCAACAAGTCGCTCAACCACGAATTGAGCATCCGCGGCGTAAAGCAGCACAGCCAATTCCAAATCTTCCACAACTTCATCAACATCCAGAAGCCTTTCGGCTACTGCCTTACGGCGTTGGGATTTCTAAATTTTGAATTTGCGGATCCTGTCGCAATCAAGTAGAAAGGTTTTGCGTATGTCCGATTCCAATGGACAAGCGGGATCAAATACCGCTTCCGCAAAAAAACTCGGTACCATAGGGCTGGCGGCGATAGTCGTCAGCTCCATGGTCGGGGGCGGCATATTCAGTCTTCCGCAAAATATGGCTGAAGGCGCGGGAGCGCTGGCGGTAATCATCGCATGGATTATCACGGGCATCGGCATTTATTTTATAGCCGACACCTTTCGCATATTGTCCGCGGCGCGCCCGGAGCTTACGGCGGGTATTTACATGTATAGCAAAGAAGGGTTCGGCAACTACGCCGGATTCACCATAGCATGGGGATACTGGCTGTGCCAAGTATGCGGCAATGTGGGATACGCCGTAATAACGATGGACGCTCTAAATTATTTCTTCCCGGGATATTTTTCAGGAGGAAACAATATTGAATCCATCATTGGCGGCTCCATCCTTATATGGTTTTTTAATTTCGTCGTATTAAAAGGCGTCCATCAAGCTTCGATTATCAACTTGGTGGGAACTGTCGGAAAACTGCTGCCGCTTTTCGTGTTTCTTATCGTAATGGCGTTTGTATTCAATCTAGATAAATTCTCTTTCGACTTCTTGGGACATATGACTGCGGACGGAGAAAAGAATCTAGGTTCGCTTGGCGCACAGATAAAAAGCACTATGCTTGTAACGCTTTGGGCGTTCATAGGCATAGAAGGCGCGGTTGTTCTGTCGGGAAGGGCGAAAAGCCAAAAGGATGTCGGAAGAGCTACAATCCTCGGCTTTGCCGGAGGGCTTGTCGTATTCGCGCTTATATCGATTCTGCCCTACGGCTTTATGACGCAAGCAGAGCTTGCGGCTGTCCCTAATCCTTCAACGGCCGGCGTGCTTGAAGCGGTTGTCGGGCCTTGGGGGAGCTGGATTATGAACATTGGGCTTATAATCGCAGTTCTGGCTAGCTGGTTGGCCTGGACAATGATTACCGCGGAAATACCATTTGCCGCCGGCAAAGACGGCACTTTCCCGGGAATTTTTGCAAAGCAAAACGCAAACGGCTCTGCGTCGGTGTCGCTGTGGAGCACTAGCGTTCTAATGCAGTTGGCAATGCTGCTCGTTTTTTTTTTTTTTTACGCATGGAATACAATGCTGAGCATAACGGGAGTCATGGTTTTGCCGCCGTATCTGGCTAGCTGCATGTTCCTCTGGAAAATAAGCCGGGACGATACATTGCTAAAATCTGTTCCAAGCCTGAAAATCAGCGCCAAAAGGGCTTTAATATCCGGGGTTCTCGGAGCGGCTTTTGCCTTGTGGCTCATATATGCAGCCGGATTAAAATACCTGCTGGTGTCCATAATATTCTTGGCATTGGGAATACCGGTTTACGTCTGGGCGCGCAGGCAGCGCGATTTGCAGTCGTTTACAAAAGCCGAGACTGCCGGAGCTTCGATTCTCGTAATAATTGCCGTGGTGGCAATAATACTTGCAGCGGCTGGAAAACTGTCTTTGGGATAAAATTCCCCCAGTTCCGAAAGCATGCGCGCGCGAAAAAATTATTCGCGCGCGCTTTTTTATAAAATCAAATCCGTATTTGCCGCAATCCACATTTTAAAGAGCTCAAGCAAGCT
>CALXLN010000113.1 GCA_944389215.1 uncultured Opitutales bacterium | reverse complement strand
TAAATACGAAGGCGGTTCAATTAACTGCATATTTACGAAAAAAAAGGCGCCGCAAGTAAGCTGTTGGGGGAGGCAAAAATGTTTTTTTTAAGCGTATATTAGTACGATTTCGCAAAAATCGCGCGGTATTTTGCGGGCCTTTGCGTAAATATGCACTTGCCCGACTTGGGAGTTCCGCCTTCCAAAGGTATGCAGCGCACCGTTACGCGCAGGTCTTTGCGCAGCATGTCTTCGACTTCTTCGGAGCCGTCGTAGTCGGCAACCGCGAAACCTCCGTGTATTTCGGGCTTCTTTTCGTTCTTCGGAGTGAAATAGCGGTAGAAATCATCTTTATTTTCCATTTCCACCATATTGTCGTCGCGGTATTTTTTTGCGCGCGCAAATAAATTGTCTTGTATGCTTTGCAGAGTGTCTCCGATTTTTTCTATAAATTCCGCGCGCGGAACGGACGCTTTTTTGTCTTCGTCGCGGCGGGCGACGAACAGGCTGTCGCTTGCTATGTCGCGGGGCCCCACTTCTATTCTAAGCGGCACGCCTTTTTTTATCCAGCCCCACACTTTGTCGCCTCCGCGAATATCGCGCGAATCAATTTGAACCTTTATTTCCCTGCCGTTGTAGGTTTTTGAAGCCAGTTCTTCCTTTAATTTTGCGCAGTAAGCCATTACGTTTTCGCGTTCGGCGTCGTTGTGCAAAACGGGAATTATCACCGCATGCAGAGGAGCCAGCTTGGGCGGAATCACAAGGCCGTTGTCGTCGGAGTGCGTCATCACCATTCCTCCTATCAGGCGGGTTGACACTCCCCAGCTTGTCGTCCATGCGTATTCCTGCACGCCGGATTCGGAGAGGTATTTTATGTTGCTTGCCTTTGCGAAGTTTTGCCCAAGAAAATGGGATGTTCCGGCTTGGAGCGCTTTTCTGTCCTGCATCATCGCCTCTATGCAATACGTGTCCACCGCGCCCGGGAATTTTTCTCCTTCGGTCTTCTTGCCGCATATTACGGGCATTGCCATATAGTCTTGCGCAAACGTTTCGTATACGCGCAGCATCTTTTGGGTTTCCTCTTCGGCTTCTTCGCGCGTTGCGTGGGCAGTATGCCCCTCCTGCCAGAGAAATTCCGCCGTGCGCAGAAACAGGCGGGTTCTAAGCTCCCATCGCACGACATTCGCCCATTGGTTTACGAGTATGGGAAGGTCGCGGTATGACTGAACCCAGCGCGAATACATTTCGCCTATTATCGTTTCGGAAGTCGGGCGCACTATCAAGGGTTCCTCCAGCGGAGACGCCGGAACCAGTTTGCCCTCGGAATTTAATTCCAATTTAGAGTGGGTTACAACTGCGCATTCCTTTGCAAACCCCTCCACGTGCTCCGCCTCTTTTTCCAGATAGCTTACGGGTATAAAGAGCGGGAAGTAGGCGTTTGTATGGCCGGTGTCTTTGAACATTTTATCGAGACTTGCCTGCATGTTTTCCCATAGACTGTAGCCCCAGGGCTTTATAACCATGCATCCGCGCACCGGACTTGTTTCCGCCAAATCCGCCGCCTTTATCACTTGTTGATACCACTCGGGATAGTCTTGGTCCCTCGTCGGTTGAATTGCCGTTTTTGCCATAATGTTTTTATTTCGCGCCCCGAAGGGCCAGGATTCTTGTTGGACGTTTGTAAATTCTGCCGGCCTTTCCGTATTATGGATAAGCGGAGACGCCGAAACTTTGGTCTCTTGCAAATTCGCGTTGTCGAGCTCCCGCGAATTCGCGTCCGGGTTTCTCGCCGGATTCCGCAAGCGCGCTGCGGAGTAAAAATGTCGAGCATTCTTCGCCGGAGGGCGCATCGGCGGGTTTACGTTCGGTTGGCGGATATGTTTTGCCCGTTTTGGGCGTAGGCCGTAAAAATTTTCCGCCTCCCCGCAAACCAACGCCCAAAAGCTGCGGGCGGATTTTTAATGCGATACTTGAGCCGAAAGAATTTTTTGTTCTTTTACCGGTTTGTCCATAAAACCCGTCGGAGAGTTTTCAATCTTTTGAACGACATCGTAGCCTTCTGCAACTTCGCCGAAGATTGTATGGTGCATGTGCAGCCAGGGGGTTGCGACGGTGGTTATAAAGAATTGGCTGCCGTTTGTGCCTGGGCCGGCGTTTGCCATAGCCAAGAGTCCGGGTCTGTCGAAAGCGACTTTCGGGTCGCACTCGTCCTCAAACGGCGCTCCCCAGACGGACTGTCCGCCGCAGCCCGAGCCGGTCGGGTCGCCGCCTTGTATCATGAAGTCCTTTATTACGCGGTGGAAAATTATGCCGTCGTAATATCCTTTTTCGGCAAGCTTGACAAAATTTTCGCAAGCTTTTGGGGCAATCTTGGGAAACAACTTCAGCTTGATGTCGCCTTGATTTGTTTTAAGTGTTACAAAAGTATTTTCTTCCATGGTGTTTGTTTGTTAGATTTTTTTTATTTTGCAAGACGGGGCAGTCGGGCAGTTGCCGCAGGTGATTATGATTTCCTCTGCTGATTTTCCCGGCGGAATGAAGGGCAATACGTGTTCATCGTATTCTGTAATGACTTCCAGCAGATACGGCTTGGGCGATTCCAGCATTTTTTTAACCGCCGCTTCCAGTTCCGATTTCTTGTATACGCGCGCCGATTCCCATTCATAGCCTTCGGCTATCTTGCAATAGTTGGGATATATGGCGTCCAGATTTTCGGGGCCTCCGATATTGTTCGGGTCTATCGAAAGCACCGTATTGCCGCGAACTCCGCCGTAAAGCAAATCTTCCCACTGCATAACCATGCCCAAAAATTGGTTGTTTAATAGCATCACTTTTACGGGAACTTTTTCCGCGACTGCAGTGGCCATCTCTTGAATGTTCATCTGGAACGAACCGTCGCCGTCTATGTCCACAACTGTGGCTTTCGGATTGGCAACCTTTACGCCGATTGCGGCAGGCAATCCAAAGCCCATTGTGCCCGCGCCGAGAGAACTGATAAACTGTCTCGGCTTGTCGAATATGAAATTTTGCGGCGTCCACATCTGGTGCTGCCCGACTCCGGTGGTGACGAGAATTTTGCCTCCGCTGACCTTGTAGAGCGCGGCTATTGCGTCGGGTTGGGTGATGTTTTTGCGGACGTTGCGCGAGAACGGGTATGGATGCTGTTTCTTCCAGCATTCTATCTGGCTTATCCAATTTTTCAAATCGGGTTTTGCAAAAGTCCTGGAGCGCGCGGCAGCAAGCATTTGCGTCAGGGCGTATCCGACTTCCGAGTGTACGCTCAGGAGGGCCTTCACGTTTTTGTTGTGTTCGGCTGCGTCTATGTCCACATGGATAATCTTTGCTTTCGGCGCGAACTTGCTTACCACTCCAGTTATGCGGTCGTCGAAGCGGGTGCCAAGAGCTATCAGCAGGTCTGAATCCAGCACTGCTTTGTTGCCGGCGTATGTGCCGTGCATGCCGAACCAATAGATGTTCTTTTTCTCCATCGGGTCCACGGAGCCTATTCCCATGAGCGTGGTGGCAACGGGTATGTCTAGCATGTCCGAAAATTCGCGCAGCTGTTTTGAGGCGTTTGCGTTGATTATGCCGCCGCCCGCGTATATGACCGGCCTCCGGGATTGGGAGATTAGCTGCATAATTTGGGCTATCTGCTCTTTGGAGGCGTACGGGGTCGTTGCCATGCCCGGGAGATCGGGTTCGGCGCCGAAATTTGGGACGAACATCTTTTGTTGAACATCTTTGGGAATGTCGATCAAAACCGGTCCCGGCCTGCCGCTTTTGGCGATTAAAAACGCTTCTTTTATGATTTGCGGCAAATCTTCGGCTTTCAATACCAGATAACTGTGCTTGACCACCGGAAGAGTCATTCCGTAAACGTCGGTTTCCTGGAATGCGCTCTTGCCAATCAAAGACTGAAATACCTGCCCGGTTATTGCGACAATCGGAACGCTGTCCATAAAAGCGTCGGAAATCGCCGTAAGGAGATTCATTGCGCCGGGGCCGCTTGTGGCCATACATACGCCCACTTTACCCGTCGAGCGCGCATATCCTTGCGCCATAAATCCTCCGCCCTGCTCGTGGCGGGGCAGGACTACCCGAATTTTCTTTGTGCGCGTAAGGGCGTTGTGCAGGTCTATCGCCTGGCCGCCCGGATATGCAAATACCGTATCGACGCCTTCATTTTCAAGGCACTTGACCACCACGTCTGCGCCCTTCATAAGGTTTGTCTCTTGTTTGGCCGATAGCTTTGTTTTTTTCATAAGGGAGCGACACTACCATTTTGTATCATATCTTCAACTCTTTTTTTATCTTAAACTTCCTGTTTTTAGCGGCTGTGCAATCTTCCGCGCCCGGTTTGCCTCGCCGTTTTTTTTGCATTATGAAACGCCTGTTTTTAGCATGCGTTTTTTCGGCAGGTTTTTGCCGGAGTTTCATTGAGCGGATTTGATTCCGCCGTTGGCGCATCATTGGCGGATTGCATATCTTGCGGTAAAAGCTTCCCGGTTTGCGGAGGCGGAATTTATGTATTTTGGGAAAATGGAGAAATTGTTGAGGCGCGCCCAAGGAGGAAATTTAACTGGCGCAGTGCGGCGGACAGGGCTATTGAAAAAATAAAAGCCGGCGCGCATTTCCCGGAGGCATCCGTCCGGCGAAACTAACGCAGAGGCGGCGGGAACGGAATCCGCAGATTTACGCGCGCGGCGCAATTGGATGGCGCGTTTTTGCTTTTCGGCAAGTGTGCGCGCGGCGTTTGGCGGCGCACAACGGGCGCGGGAAGGGTTTTATTCGGGAAAAGTGCCGGATAGCCGCGCGGTGCGCAAATGCGCGCGGCGGGCGGGGATATTGCCTATAGGCAAATAACCGCCGGAGTATAAAAATTTAATGTGCGACAAAATGGCGCTTTTTCTTGGGAACTTTTGTCCCATTTAGCCTCTGGCGATTTTAATTGATTTTCATGCTTATCAGGCTCTTATGCAGCTGGCACGCTTTGTGCTTATTTGTTTTCAACATGAGCAATATAAATCCAGATAAATTTACAGAAAAAAGCATTGAAGCCATTAACGGCGCGAGTGAAATTGCAAGGGAACGCGGCAACGCGGAAATTTTGCAAGTGCATTTGCTTGCCAGTTTGGTTGCCCAAGAGGGCGGAATTGTAGGCGCGCTTTTAAATAAAATAGGCTCCGACAAACGTACAGCTTTGGAACTCGGCATTCGCAGAGTTTTGGACGGACTTCCTAAAATAAGCGGCACAAGCGCGGCGTCGCCGTATATGAGCACCTCTTTGGAGGCTTCCATACGCCGAAGCGAAGCCGTGGCAAAGGAAATGAAAGACGACTTTGTTTCGACGGAGCATCTATTTATCGCAATAGTGGAGCATCCGGAACCTTCGGAAATCGCCAATCTTTTGCGCAGCCTGCAAATTTCGCGCTCTGCCGTTGAGGATATTGTTTCTCAAATGCGCGGTTCGGCGCACGTTACGACAAAAACTCCCGAGGCGACTTACGAAGTCCTTGAAAAATACGGTTCCGACCTTGTAAAGTTGGCCCGCGAAGGCAAACTGGACCCCGTAATCGGTAGAGACGACGAAATCGGCAGGGTAATAAGGATTCTTTCCAGAAAAACAAAAAACAATCCCGTTCTGATAGGCGAACCCGGCGTCGGAAAGACGGCCATCGCCGAGGGGCTCGCCCAGCGCATAGTGCGCCGCGACGTTCCCGAGGGCTTGAAAGACAAAACGGTTTTCGCCTTGGACATGGGCGCGCTAATTGCAGGCGCTAAGTACAGGGGGGAATTTGAGGAGCGTCTTAAGGCCGTCTTGAACAAAATAAAAGAGTCTGAAGGCAAAATAATCCTGTTTATCGACGAACTCCACACAATTGTGGGCGCTGGCAGAACCGACGGGTCTCTCGACGCCTCGAATATGCTGAAACCCATGCTTGCCAGAGGCGAGTTGCGGTGCGTCGGCGCCACGACGTTGGACGAGTACAGGCAGTACATCGAAAAAGATCCCGCCCTTGAAAGGCGTTTCCAAAGCGTGTATGTCGCCGAACCGGACGTCGATACGAGCATTGCTATTTTGCGCGGCTTAAAAGAGCGTTTTGAAACTTTCCACGGCGTGCATATTCAAGACCGCGCATTGGTGGAGGCTGCCGTTTTAAGCAACAGGTATATTACCGGAAGGCAGTTGCCCGACAAGGCGATAGACCTTGTTGACGAGGCTTGCGCGCGCATAAAGACGCAGTTGGATTCCATGCCGACCGATCTCGACAACATGCTGCGCAAACTTCGCAGGCTGGAAATCGAGGAAACCGCTCTCGTCAAGGAAAACCACGACGAAAAGCGCCTTGCGGAAGTCAGGAAGGAACTTGCCGAGTTGCGCGAACAGTCCGCGGCTATGAAAGCTAAGTGGGAGTCTGAGAAACAGGCGACCGACAAGGCTGTGAAACTCCGCGAAAAAATCGAGTCCGCGAAGTTGGCCATGGAGCGCGCCGAACGCGATTACAATTTGACGCAGGCCGCCGAAATTAAATACGGCGAATTGCCCAAGTTGGAGGAAGAGCTGAAAAAGGCAATGGAAGCCGAAACCGGCGAAAACGCACTCGTTAAGGAAAGCGTTAGCGCGGACGAAATAGCGGCAATCGTAGGGGAATGGACCGGCATTCCGGTAAGCAAACTGCTTGAGACCGAGCGCGAGCGCCTACTGAAGCTTCCGGAAATTCTGCACCATCGGGTGGTTGGTCAGGACGAAGCAGTAGAAAGCGTAGCCAACGCCATTTTGCGCGCCCGCGCGGGCATTAAAGATCCTAAGCGCCCGACCGGAACATTTATGTTCCTCGGCCCGACGGGAGTGGGAAAAACGGAACTCGCAAAAACCTTGAGCGAAGCCCTTTTCAACAGCGAGGACAATATGGTGCGAATCGACATGTCCGAGTATATGGAAAAGCATTCCGTCGCAAGGCTTATAGGCGCGCCGCCCGGATACGTCGGATACGAGCAGGGCGGCCAGCTTACTGAGGCCGTGCGCAGGCGCCCGTACAGCGTGGTCTTGTTCGACGAAATCGAAAAGGCGCATCCGGAGGTTCTAAACGCCCTGCTGCAGGTTATGGACGACGGCGTACTGACGGATTCGCAAGGCAGAAAGGTGGACTTTAAAAACACCGTAATCATCATGACTTCAAATATTGGCGCGCGCTTTATAACCGACGGCTCTATCGACAAAGCGGGAGAGCTTTCGTCCAGCTCGCGCGAGGCCGTCATGAGCGAAGTCCGCGCGCATTTTAAGCCAGAGTTCCTCAACCGCATAGACGACATCATAATCTTTAAGGCGCTGCAGCTGGAAGAGATTGTGAAGATTGTGAAATTGCAGATAGATTCTCTCAACAAGAGGCTGGAGTCGCAAAATCTGCGCGTGGAGCTCAGCAAAAAAGCTTACGAGTTCCTTGCGGAAAAGGCTTACGATCCGTCCTACGGCGCGCGTCCGTTAAAGCGGGTCATAAACGAGAAAATCGAAAATCCTCTAGCAAGGGAAATAATATCCGGCTCTCTAAAACCGGGAGACGTAAAGAAGTTTACGGAAAAAGACTTGGCGTAGGGCGCCCGGGCCTGCGCTCAAGCCGGAATTTTTTCGGTCGCGGCGGCAAAAGGCGCGGGAAAGCGAAAAGCTATAGCCTTTTGCCGCGCGCCTTTTTTGTCGTCTCTAAAAATCTGCCGGAAAGTTCAAAACCCCGTCCGCATTTACATTTGGCGGAGCGGGGATTTTTTTTGTGCCGGGTATAGTTTTGCGCAATAGTCTGTGAATTCGTTTTCAATGTTATAAGGCGCGGGAAAGGGAAAAACTATAGCCTTTTGCCGCGCGTTTTTTTTGTCGTCTCGAGAAATCTGCCGGAAAGTTCAAAACCCCGTCCGCATTTACATTTGACGGAGCGGGGATTTTTTTATTTTTTGCGCCAACTGCGAATAAATCCAAGCTCTGCTGCTGTTATTGAAAGTTGTGTGCTTTTAAGCTTTTCAGTGCGCGGAAACGCAAAAAAAGCGCATTGCATGCGGCAATGCGCTTTTTGGGAAAATCGGCTGGCAAGTTGTGGAATGTCTCCCGAAGTGGAATTTTTCATGAAGCTATTTTTTTGCGAATGCCTCAAGCTCAACCTCGAAAAGCAAATCTCCCCTGCATACTATGCTGTATGACGGGCAGTGGGGTATGTCCAATTTTGCGCGCGCCATCCATTTCTTAAACACTTCGTAATATTCCGGGCGCAGGCAGTACGCCACACTGCGAACAGTGTCGGACAAGCCCATTCCGCGGCTTTCTAGTATCGCGGAAATTACGCGCATTGTCAGGTCAACCTGCTTTTCAATGTCGCCTACAAAAGCCGTTTTTCCGCCCGGCTCTATACTGGCGGTTCCGGACACCATAATGCGTTTTGAATCCGGCGTGGATATTTCAACCGCCCGCGAGAATGAGCTTCCGTATTTCGGCGCGCCGCATTGCAAAGGGGATTCCAATTCGCAAACGGAAATTTTTCCTGAAGGACTTTTTATGGCTATGGCGCCGCTCGTTATCTTTTTGCCCGTAGGATTCGGCGCGCCTATTCCAGTGCTTGCCGGAAGGAGCCCGTCGAATATTTTTCTTTCGGTGTAAAAGTCGGTGCGGGCTTTATTGAATGGGTCGTACCAGGAAAGTATGTCGTCGTTGTAAAACCATGTTCGGACTATATCGTTGTATTTGTATCCGAATAGCCAAAGAGCGTCCTCAAGCTCGTTGAGGTTGTCGATTGTGTGCTGGTAGCCGTCGGATGTGGCGCGCGGTGCGGTAACGCCGAATGTCCGGCAGTAGGAGCCGTATTCGTCCGAATATTCGACCGCGGCGCTTCCGGCGGACGTGCGCTTAAATTCGGGTTCCGTTCCGCGCACCGCCGTTATGTGGGCGCCCGCAAGTTCCGGTTTGTCGGCTTCGTTTAGCGGACATATCCAGTTTACTGGATATTGTCTGCCGCGGGTAAATTCGTCTATGGCAGCCTTTAACCTGCTTCCGCCGAATATTTCAAGCGTTACTATTTTTGCGCCCGCAGCAGACAGTTCTGCTGCGGATTTTTCAAGTTGAATTTTTGCCGTGTCCGGCGCGTCGAAAATAATAGACTGGTGAAATTCGCTTAAAGAGGGGCTTATTTTAAGTTCCTGCATGATATGGATCTTGTTTAATTATATGGAGAGACTATAACCATATGAATCTTTACAGTTTATCCCATATAAGAAACGCAGATTCAAATGGAAACCTCCCGCTGTCCTAAGCAATAAAAACTAAATATTGTTTTGTGTCAATATTAAGCTCTTGGGGCGGGCAAAAAACAAACCCGTGTTAAAGCGGGTTTGTTTTCAATTTGGAGAAGGGGAGATTTTTCTAAGAGCAAAGTTTTAAGTTGAAGCGTCTTATCGTCCCGGAGGCGGAGGAGGCGGAGGGGGAGGATTGCCTATCATGCGTTTCATCATATTCTGAACTTCGGGATCCTGGATTAGATTGTTGCGTTCGGCGTCGCTCAACCTGCCGTCTCCGTCGGCGTCATATTTCTTTATGAGAGCTTCGCGCCTGGCTCTTGCTTCTTGGAACATTGCGCGGCGTTCAGTGTCGTCAATTTTCCCGTCGCCGTTCTTGTCGAACTTTGCAAGCATTTCTTTGCTCGGCTTGAAATTCCGGCGCGGACCCATGCTGCGGCGCTGCTTGTTGAAAAGTTTGCGCTGTTCGTCCAGAAACGCGGAAAGCTCTTCCTGGTCCAATTTTCCGTCGCCGTCTACGTCGAACTTCTTTATTATGTCTTTTGCGTGGTTTTTCTTTAATTGTTCAAGGTCGGCGGACTTGTTTTTTATGGCTTCGCGGGCGGCGGCGCGCTCCTCCTCATTGAGCCTGCCGTCTCCGTCCTTGTCAAACTGTTTCATCAGTTGTATGCGGGTTGCTGGATCCATACCGGCGAACAATCCCTCGTCCTTTTTGGGGCCTCCGGGCCCAGGGCGCTTCTGCGCCCACGCGAACGTAGCGGCCGCAGCGATTGTCAATATTAGAATTGCCTTTTTCATAGTTGTATATTCTTAGGTATTAACTTAATTTATTTGAAGATTTCATTTGCAGCCAATCCGAATAGGTTATCGCACCAAAACTCCGAATTTGCGCGCTTTATTTCAAGCTTTAATCTAAAAAAACAAATATGGGCAAAAAAAGTTTCAAAAATTATTTTGTTTGAAGATTCTTTCGATAAATGCTTATCTGTGTCGGTTATAAAATGGTGGCTATATGTATCAGGTTACTTTCAGCAATCAAAGCATGGCGGAAATAAACAAGCTGGATAAGCTTGCGCAGCTTGAAATTATAGACAGCTTCGGGTCGCTCACGTCCGCGCAGCTCGAGGGCGGAATGCCGGATCTCGGAAAAATACACAGGGAAGGCAAAGTGTTTTACCGCCTTAGAACCGGGGACTACCGCATATACTTTGAGCTCTTGGAGGATAAACAGACTCTCCACGCCCACTACATCCTGCACCAGCACACTCTGGCGGATTTCGTGTTCCGGTTCAAACTTCCTTTCCGCGAGGAAACTATGCTTGAACAGGAAGACAACTTCTGGAATTATCTCGAATCACTGAAAAAATGAATACAAACCGCGACGATAAAAATCCACTCTGGGAAAACGTCCACCAGGCGAGCAAAATCTATATTTTGCCAAATGCTTTTACAGCCGGAAACTTGTTCTTCGGATTTCTTTCGATAATTCTTTGCATACAGGGCAAATTCAACGCTGATTCCTACAACCGCACCGTAGAGCAGATCGCAACCCTCATAACTCCGTCGAACGCGTCTCCGGAACAGAGTACATCCTATTATATGCTCGCCATATTCTGCATTCTGATGTCGTTCTTTTGCGACGCCTTCGACGGCAGAGTCGCGCGCGCAAGCGGAAAACTCTCGCTCTTCGGGAAGGAGTTCGACTCTCTTGCCGACAGCGTGTCGTTTGGTATCGCCCCGTGTCTGCTGATGTTTTTTCTCATTCTTCAGCCAACTGAGACCATGCCGGAGTTTTACCGAAACCTCCTGCAAAACACGGGCTGGTTGATAGGGTTCATATTTATGCTGTGCGCGGCCATAAGGCTTGCGCGTTTTAACGTGCTTACAAACCCTTATATCGTCGGGCACGAAAAGTATGAAACGGGCGATTTTTCAGGGCTTCCGGCTCCCGCGGCGGCGGGAGCTGTGGCGTCCATAGCGCTCACGATGCTAAGTCTGGAGTTGCGCGATTACACTCCGCTGATACTGATTCCGCTGATGCTCATGATAGCGTGGCTTATGGTCAGCAACATTCCGTATTCGTCGTTCAAGCACATAAACTGGACTACAAGCATGCGTTTCAGGTCGTTTGTGGTTCTTGTTGTTTGTATAATCCTTATTGTGGCTCTGCGCGAATACAGCTTTGCGATAATATTTCTGTCGTACGTTTTCTACGCTCCGATAAAATATCTGCCGCGCGGGCTTAAAATAATAAAATATAAGCTGAAAAAACAGCAGGCGGGTGTTCTCAGCGCGAATGCCCGAAACAAACCGCACGGCGAAAAATAATGGGAACGCTAAACAAATATATTTTCAGGCAGGTTGCGGCGGCGTCGTTTATGACTGTGGCGCTGTTTGTTTTTGTTCTGGTTGTGGGAAACCTTGTAAAAGAGGTCATGGGCGACCTAGCGGCGGGAAGAATGTCGATAGGGTTTTTCTTGCAGATTGTCGCCCTTATCATTCCGGGCGTGATTCCCTATGCTTTGCCTTTGGGAATGCTGACGGGAATTTTGTTGGTGTTCGGAAGAATGTCGGCGCAGAGCGAAGTTGTGGCAATCAAGGCGTGCGGAAGGTCGATATATTCCATGGCGGCTCCGGTTTTCTTTTTGGCAATTTGCGCGTCTGCGTTTTCGGTGGCAATAAATTTTTACTACGCGCCCGTTGCCGACAGAACATACAAGGCTGCTTTAAAAAATCTGATACGCAACAATCCGCTCCAGTTCATTCAGCCCGGGTCTTTTATACGCGAGTTTCCCGGTTACGTCATTTACGCGAATTCCTCCGACGACGGCGAATTGGTGAGCTTTAGAATTTGGGAGCTCGACGCGCAGGGCAGGGCAAAAGTCTCCATACAGTCAGATAGGGCGACACTCACCTACGACGATGTTTCCGACGAGATTCTTCTCACTCTAAAAAATGGCAGCGCCGAACGCTCCCGCGCCGACGACCCCGAAAATTTGCGGAAACTTCTGCCTTCCGCCCGGTTTGACGAGCTTGTCATAAAACTGCCCCTGAACGATATCATGGGAAAAATGGAAAACGGTACGACGCCGCTAAAACGAATGAATTTTCAGGAACTGATGCAGGCGCGCACAACATGGCATCCAAGGCCTCCCGGCGAGACAACTCCGGAGCTTGCCTATCGCGACAGGATACAGGTTCAAATGCAGATACAAAGGAATTTCGCCATGGCATTTTCGATATTTTCCATGGTTGTATTGGCCGTTCCGCTTGGAATAAAGGCTTCGCGTTCTGAGACGTTTGCAAACCTTGCGATAGCGCTTGCCATGGCTCTTTCATATTATCTTATGATAGTGCTGATTTCATGGCTGGAAAAGTTCCCGCACTGCCGCCCGGATTTGCTGATTTGGCTTCCTAATATTTTATTCCAGCTGACTGGAGTCGTGCTCATCAGGCGCTGCGCAAAAAATTAAAAAATTCCCTCTTGAAAATCTGCTGACACCATTTTTTCATAGGGATGGTTTGGCGAAGAGTATGGCAATGCTCCGAGACGCAGCGCGCGTTTGGAAAAATTTTCCAGCTAATGGTTTTTGGGACAGATACTTGTATCAGTAAGGGAATTTTCCCGCTGAACGTTGGCGGAGCGGATATTTTTTAGGCGAGGCGGAGTACAAATAAAGAACCGAATTTTTTCGATATGGCGGGAAATATTGCTTTTTTCATTCGGAATGCGCCGGGCGTTTATTTGGAGGTTGGCGCAATAGCGTTGTGGCGGTTAGGCGCCGGCGCGCATAAAAATCGCATAAACAGGCGTTCGTAAGTGCGCGCGGATAAATATCTGGCGGGCAGGGTGTGTGTATTATCTTTAGCGCGCAGAATGTAGCTAGCATAAATTTGCGCTTTTATGCACAAGTAATGGCTTAGGCTTTTTCTTTGAAAAGAGCAAACGGAATGCGCAATGGCAACTGTGGTGCCGCCAAGCGTGTGCGGATAAATATCTGGCGGGGTAAATATTTATTATCGCGCCAATTCAAATGAGTTTATAGTGTATTTCGCGGTTACTCCGCCTTTTCCGTCGCCGTCGAATATTACTCTTGCAAGAGTTACATACGGTTCAAACTCGGCGATTTTTTCTTCAAACTTCGAGTATTGTTTCAAGTCGTTTTTTTGCGACGACAAAGTTATTGTGTGTATCTTAAATTTTCCGGCGTCTTTTGTCTCAGCGCTTGAAAGCGAATATACTAGTTCGGCTTCCTTTGCGCAGTTTTCAACGGTTATTTGCAGGTTTACCGCCGACACAGTCTTTGACACGTCGAAAATCTTTCTGATTTTTTCAAGCTCTGCCTGTATTTCCGGCGCGCGCGCTATGACAGTTTCGGCTATGGTTTTGCGGGAGTTCAATTTCTGAATTTCGCCAGACAGTTCGGAATTTTTAGACGAAAGCATCGTAAACCAAACCAATGCCGCGCCCGCCACCACGCAGACGAGCATTATGCGTTCGCGCCGATTCCTGGATTTATAAAACTGGGCTATTTTCTTGAACATCCTATTTTAATTGCACATGGATTGTGAATTTCGCCGCTCCGCGGTTGACTTCGCTCTTAGCGCCGGCCGACGCGATTTTCGGGTCGGACTTCAAGGATTCGACAAACTCGTTGACTTTCCCGACCGATGTCGACGTTCCCTGTATTTCCACGTTTTTAGGGGATTCTTGGATAGTGCGCGAAAACGATATTTCATCCGGACGCACAGAATTTATCAGCGCAAGGGCGTTTATTGCATGGAGCTTGTCGGAGTTGAACACCGCAAGTTCGGCCGCGTATTCGCTCTGCTTTTCGACGAGTTTTGCCTGCGGCTCGATTTTTGAAAGTTCGCTTTCAAGGTTTTTGAGCGATTTTTCCTTAAAATATATTGCAAACTGCAGTATCAGCAGAAGTGCAAACACCGCCGGAACCGCCTTGAGAGCAAACATCAGAATCCTGTTTTTTAGCTTGGATTTTCCGGATGTTTTCAGCAAAGACTTGTCGCGCATGTCGGCGCACATGAGCGATTTTGTCGGCGCGTAAAAAACTCTTTGGCGCCCGACAGCGCCGGATTTTGCAGCGGACTGCGCGGAATCGAAGAATTCGAGCCCGAAAGCCGCGCGTTTGCGGTCAAAATGTATGTCCCCTTCAAGCCTGCATAGCGGAATTCCGCATGGGTCTCCCAAAACTCCGCACATCTTCGCAAGCGCTTTTGCGTCGCTCAAAAGGTCTTCGGAGCGCCGCACGGCGTTGAATTTTTGCCATTTTCCGCCTTCTATGCTTATTAGCGCCAGCGATTTGCCTGTGCAGAAAAACGCGTCTCCGTCCGGAATATCTGCGTAAAACGCAAGAGCTGCGCTTGGAATTGCCATTTGCGAGGCAACGTATTCGCTTTCCGGTTTTTCGGAAAATATGCGTTCGTCGAGCCCGGCAAATATAGCTACACATCCTCCCTTAACAACGTATCCGCGCCTCAATTTCTCAACCGGAATCGGGGAAAACGTTTCAGCGGCGGTATCGACAAAATCAGGGTAGTCTTTTAAAGACAATCCGGCGGGGGCGTCTATTGTTTTCACAAAAAACGCGCTGTCGGATAGCGTCGAAACTACTTTTGCCATATTTTTTTTGTTAAACGTTCATATTGTGCGGATGTTTCAATGCACTGTCATTTTTCTTCCGTGTACGACAAACGCGGATTCATAGATTCCAGGATATTCATTGCGTGCGAATTAACCCGCTCGCATGCGGATAGAATTTCAATGAAAAGTATTCCTCCGCGAGTTACTCCGTTTGACTCCATTTGCGATATAGCCTCGCGCCGCAATGCCTTGCGAACCTGGTCCAGCTTCTGGCGCATCTTGGCCGAATTTTCCAAATCTTCGCGCGATATTGACGTTTGGTTCAGGCTTTTGTCGGCGAACTCTACGAATCCGTTCATCTGGTTGCAAAAGTCTATAAACGCCGCCGATTGCAGCATTTGGTCGAAAAATTGGCGTTTATACCGCTTGCGGGCGAGCGTTATAAGACGGTAGCAGGCGTCGCACATTTCTTCTAGCTCCGGCACTATCAGCATGTTCCGAGTAACTGTTTTTATGCTGTTTTGGCTGAGCTCATGCGAGGAGCATTTTACGAAGAAATTTGTCAAAGCCATAGATACTTTGTCGGATTCCTGCTCCAAATCGCGCAGATATGAAACTTTTTCGCTCAAGTCTTTATCCGGATTTTGCATCACGTACACAAAACCGTTGAACATTTCTCCCGACAGTTCCGCCAATTTTACAAGTTCCTTTTGCCCTTCAAACAGAGCGAGCTCGCCCATTTCGGAAATATTAGTTGTAAGGTATTCTATGCGCTGCAGAGACGACCTGCGCTTGCGTTCGGGGCCGCCTTTGAGGATTATGCAAGTTATCTTTTCTATTAGCGGAACGAAGCCTATTAAAACGCATATGTTTGTGAAATTGAACATAGTGTGGAACATTGCGAGCCTCTCGGGTATTACTATGCGCTCCAAAGCGGCTTCTCTTGCGGCTCCAGTGAGGGTGTCGAAATTTGTTATGCCCATTGCCTTTATTGTTTCGGGGCTTGGCGTTTGGGTAATCGGAACTATATACTCAATCAAATCAAGGAACCAGTAGAATACGAACAACATCCAAATGACGCCTATTACATTGAAAACCAGGTGGGCGATTGCCGCCCGTTTTGCGTTTAGGCTGGCGGTTATTGCGGCTATATTTGCAGTTACTGTAGTGCCTATATTTTCGCCTAAGACGACTGCAGCTGCAAGGTCGAAATCTATCCAACCTTTGGCCGCCATGGTTATCGTTATTGCTATTGCTACGGAAGACGACTGCACAAGCAGAGTCAGTATGATTCCGAATAGCAAGAACAAAAGCACCGATAAAAACCCCATATTGGAATATTCTTGCAGCCATGCAATTGCGGGAGAGTCGGGCGTGAGTTCCGGAACGGAGGATTTCAAATAGTCCAATCCCATTAGCAGCAGGCCGATTCCGACAATTAACTCTCCGGAGCTGCGCCAGCCAGGGCGTTTGCAAAACGCTACTGCCACTCCGATACCGACCAGCGGAAGGGCGATGTCGGCTATGGAGAATTTGAATCCGAGAGCGGCGACAATCCATGCGGTTGTAGTTGTTCCGAGATTCGCGCCCATAATTACGCCGATGCCTTCGCGCAATGTCAAAAGTCCCGCGTTGACAAATCCGACTACCATTATGATTGTTGCGGCCGAGGCCTGTATCACAGTTGTTATAAGGCAGCCCGAAAACACTCCCTTAAAACGGTTTCCAGCCATTGTCCGCATGACGGAGCGCAGTTTTTCGCCTGAGAGTTTTTGCATACCCTCGCTCATCATCTTCATTCCGAAGAGAAATAGACCCAAACTCCCGATTATTTGAAAAACGGTACTCATAAAAAATAAATTTGGTTTTGACCTTGGCAGAATCTGCATTCTAATGCAAACCATAAAATCAAATTGGCGGAATTTTAATATGGCTCTTATTATATATTCTGGTGGATTGGATTCCACTGTGCTTTTATACAAGCTTGTTTCGGAAGGCGCGGCTGACGGGGCTCTAGCAGTAAATTACGGGCAGCGCCACGCGCGGGAGTTGGAGTTCGCCCGCTGCAACTGTTTGCGTTTGGGAGTCCCTTTTGAGGTCGCTGATATTTCAGGTCTGCGTCCGCTGTTTGGGGAAAGCTCGCTTACGGACACTTCAATAAGCGTTCCTGACGGCGATTATAATCCGGAGAATATGAAATCTACGGTTGTTCCTAACCGGAACATGATAATGCTTTCGATTGCGGCGGCTAGGGCTATTGCAATCGGCTCCGGCAGCGTGGCCTATGCCGCTCATAGCGGAGACCACTCTATTTATCCCGACTGCCGCCCAGAATTTGCCGACGCTATGGCAGGCGTTTTGAAACTTTGCCATTATACCCCTATAACCTTGTTGCGCCCTTTTATAGGAATGTCAAAAGCGGATATCGTGCGGCTGGGGGCGGATTTGGGCGTCGATTTCAGCCTAACGTGGTCATGCTACAAAGGCGGATTGGCGCATTGCGGAACTTGCGGAACCTGTATCGAACGCCGCAAGGCTTTTGAGATAGCGGGAATTCCGGATCCGACAGAGTACGCGGGATAAAACGTTTAATTTAGTGTCTTTTGCCAACTGCCTTTTGCGTGTTTTGCCGCGCTTGCGGCAGACATTTCCCGTTTTAGCATTCGGTTTGTTTCCCGCAGGGCGTCGAGGAAGCATGTTTGTTCTCCGCCTTGTCGCCGCTTGCCGGCGTTGGATTTATGATTTGCGCCCGCGCGGATTCGTTGGTTTTTATTTTTTTTGAAGGCTTGATTTTCAGTTAATCCATTGCGGATGTTGGGGCGCCTTTTTCGCGTAAAGCCCAATTTTTATGCGGAGCTTGTTGCATGCGCTTCCCGCTCCCGAAAACCTTTTGCGGAGCTTTTCACAGATTCGCCTCAATTAAAGTTTTTTAGCGGAGTTTTCCGCAAAAATTGTATGCGCGCCCGCTAAATACGCCGGGCGGTTTCCCGAGAACTCAGGTTTCGGTTTTATCCGGCTAGTTTTGGATGTTTTTATGCTAGGAAAACTATACTTTACCTCCCCCCTATCCAATTTCCCGACAGAGAATATGCTGATACTTGTAATGGACGAATCAAAAATCCGCAAAAAGCGCTGTTTTTTTAAATATTTCCACACTTTTATAAAAGATAAATTTTTCCGATAAGTAATCAAGTCTTGCCGAACTATCCAAAACAGGCGTCAAATTTTATTTGCCGCATTTTTTGAGGATGCGATTTGGGCGGGGTTCGCAAAAAAATGGCAATGATCGGATGTTGCTGTGTCGTATGGTATGTTTGTATCTGCCGAAAGGAGTGTTTTTTTTGCGCAGTAAAGCAGGGCGCCAACTGTTGGGCGCTCTCTTTAAAAACCGTCTCGGCGGCGCCTCAAACGATTGCCGTCTTAAGGAAAACTTAAAAAATCAAACTAAAAACTTTACAAGTTTTGTAATTGTGTTATGCAGTTTAAATTGAAAACGCGTAATTTTCATACTTTAACTTAAAATAGAAAATAAAAATTATAAATGAAAAATAATCTTACATACACAATGGCGTTCTGGCTTCTCCGCTTTTGGTTGGCGGCGCGCGCAATAGGAACGGGACTTACAAAGTTTCAGGGAAAAATGAATAAAGAAGTCCCGAATGCCGAAAAAATCAACGACCTTAAGGAACTTGTCGCAAGCGGAATGTCGCAGCAGGAAGCTCAAGACGCTGTGTCCCACATGCCCGACACTGTTGAGAAAATTGTCGATGGCCTCAGCTTTTCATGCTACCATGGCTTGCCTGAAAAAGGTCCCATGACAATAGAAACTTTCAGCGCCAGCCCCCTCATGCCGGGCTTTATGGTAGAGCCCTATGCTTTTGTATTGGGATTTGCGCTAATCGGTTTGGGTGTCGCACTTTTGGCAGGAATATGCACCCGCGTAACACTTTTCCTCATGGGCTTGCTTTATATCTCCCTCACTTGGGGATTCATTATTTTGGAGCCTTCAATGGGGCCGAGCGCGGCTGCGGGTATCGCGTACCTGGGCGTCCATATGGTTCTCATTGTCGCCGCATTGATGCTTGCCGACTACAACAAGTTTGAGCTTGTAAAGTGCGGCAAGTTTGGTTTTTGCAAATGCTGCAACAAAGATTAATTTTTGACGTTTAACTTAACAACAGATAATATCATTTATTAGCTATGAAAGATTTTACACGCAGAGATTTTATTAAGACTACGGGTTTGGCCGCGGGCGGTTTGATGATGTCGTCAAGCTTGCTTAAGGCTCAAGGCAAAAAAGCGGGAGACAAGCTCAATATAGCGCTTGTAGGCATTGGAGCCGAGGGCGAAGTTCTGCTCAACAGCATATTGAAATTGCCAAATCTCAATATTATCGCGGTTTGCGATATTTGGGAATACCGCCGCAAGTACGGCTTCATTCGCATATTCAAGGAATTGAAGCAAAAGGCCGCCCAGTATGAAGATTATAAGGACTTGATAGCAAAACACGCCAAGGAGCTCGACGCAGTCATTATTGCCACTCCCGATTTCTGGCATGCTCCGATGACTGTGGACTTCCTCGAAGCTGGCGTCAACGTATATTGCGAGAAGATGATGTCCAATACACTCGAGGGCGCCAAGAGCATGGTAAGGGCTGCCCGCAAATCCGGCAAACTTTTGCAGATAGGCCACCAGCGCAAGAGCAATCCGCGCTACATTTACGCCCGCGAAAAACTCCTGCGCGAGGCTAATATTTGCGGCAATATCATGGCTGCAAACGGGCAGTGGAATCGCGCCGTAACCAAGGATTTGGATTGGCCGAAGAAGTATGAAATAACTGCCGACAAGCTCAAGAAATACGGCTACAAAGACATGGCTGAATTCCGCAACTGGCGTTGGAACAAAGGCCTTGGAGGCGGAGCTATTTCCGACTTGGGCGCGCACCAGATAGACATATTCGGCTGGATGCTCGGCGCCCGTCCGACGCGCGTATTGGCGTCCGGAAACAAGGATTACTACAAGAAAGATTGGGACGACAACGTAATGTGCATATTTGAGTTTGACAAAACGTTCCAAGGCCGCCGCGCGCAGGCGTTCTATCAGGTATTGACGACAACTTCTTCCGGCGGCGGCTATTTTGAATCCTTTATGGGCGATACCGGCACATTGAAGATGTCCGAAAACCCGGCCATCACAAAACTTTTCCGCGAAAACAACGCTCCCGATTGGAAGCCGCTTATCGACGCCGGCGTAATTGGCGAAGGCGACGAATCCTCCGCCAACGTCAAGGTCGCCGATGCGCGCGAATCCAAGGCTCTGGTTGCGTACGGTTTCCCGGCGAAAATTCCCGGATATGACGCAGATAAGCCGATTCATATGTACCACCTCGAGAACTTCTTTGGAGCTGTACGCGGCGAAAACAGCCTCAGCTGCGATGCCGAGCACGCCTATGAAGCCGAAGCCGCTGTATTCAAGGCGCGCGATGCGATTGAAAAAGGCCCGTTGACATTTGAAGAATCCGATTTTGTAGTGGAATCGTAAAAGAAAGAACAAAAAGAACCTTAAAAAAAGAAAATAATAAAAAGATAAAGAGGTATTGTAAGTTATGAAAAAGATAATAATAGCACTTTCCGCGGTTGCGTTGGCTTGCTGCGCTTACGCAAAGCAGTTAAAATTGGAAGTTCCCCGCGCACAGCTTACGGGAACTCCCGTTCCGATTAAGATAGACAATCTTGATCCCAACAAGGGTCCCGCGCCTGTAATGGAAGTTCCGGACGACGTAAAGAATGTAGCCAAGGGCAAGAAGGTAACATCTTCCGACGACATGCCGTTGATTGGCGAGCTTGAGCTCGTTACCGACGGCGACAAAGAAGCCGGCGAAGGATGCTATGTTGAAATCATGAGCGGTCTGCAGTGGATTCAGATAGACCTTGAAAAGTCCTCCGAAATTTATGCGGTGGCGGTATGGCATTATCACAGCCAGGAACGCGCCTATAAGGATGTAGTTGTTCAGATTTCCGACGACCCGGAATTTATCAAGGGCGTTACTACAATCTTTAATAACGACAACGATAATTCCGCCAAGAAGGGCAAGGGCGAAGACAAGGCGTATATTGAAACCAACTACGGCAAATTGATTCAGCTCAAGACCCCCACAAAGGCTCGTTATATCCGCTTGTATTCCGACGGCAATACCAGCAACGACTCCAACCACTATATTGAAGTTGAAGTTTTTGCCCGCTAATTCGCGGTTAAAAGTTTAAACAAATAAAAGACGTTCTCATATGAGAGCGTCTTTTTTGTTTGTTCTGATAGGCAGTGCGATTTGGCGCGCAGCCTGCTTTTTTTACTGCAGGAAGAGGATGGAAGTTCCGTTATTTCTTTAAAAGCGGGAAAATTCCCCTCCATAAAAAAACGCGCGCGAATGAAAAAACATTTCGCGCGCAGAATGTAAGCGTTTTTTGGGAAAGAGCTACTTTTGGTAGGTTTTCAAGAGCTTTAAGATTTCCTCAAGCTTTGACGTGCAATCGTCGAGTTGTTTCTTGGCTCCCTCTATGACTTTTACAGGGGCTTTTGAAACAAAGGATTCGTTTGCGAGCCTGGCTTTTGTAGAGTTTATTACAGATTCCAGCTTGGCTTTTTCCTTTTCGAGTTTGGCAATTTCCGCGCCCGTGTCAACCGAGCCGCTTACATCCAAATAAACTGTTCCCAGAGCTGTGAGCGCCGCTGGGGCGTCCGGAGCGTCAGAGATTGTTTCTATGGATTCTGCGCCGACTAGTTTTTTCAACTTGTCGATATTTCTTGAAAGAATTTCGACGTTTTCCGGTTCAGACGGAATCAGAGACATTTTGGCGTCTTTGCGCGTCGCAAGGGAACATTGAGCCTTTAGAGCGCGCGCTTTTGAAACAAAGTCTTTTAATTTTTCGGTTTCAGCGGCGGCGCTTTCATCCACATTCAAGCCCAAGTTTTCAATTTCATCGGCAAAGAACGGCGACGCGTTCTGTATGAAATTGTCCTTAGACCCGTATCCCATTGAATGCCATAGCTCTTCTGTGATGAAGGGCATAAATGGGTGCAAAAGCAAAAGAGTTTGGCGCAGGCATAAATCCTGTACGGCAAGCACCGTAGCTTTGGCTTTTTCATCCGAGAGCCTTGACTTGGATACTTCCAAATACCAGCCGCAAAAATCGTTCCAGAAGAACGAATACATATTTTGGGTAATAGAATTGAATTGGTATGCTGCGTAATCCTTGGATACTTGTTCGGCGCAGTTAATAAGATTGTTTAAAATGGCGTGGTCGTCTGCGTCGAGAGCGTTTACGTCGATTCTGTCGACTATGGCTTTGAGCGATGAATTGTCGGCGATTTCCCCTGACATCTGCCGGAATCTGCATGCGTTCCAAAGTTTGTTGCAGAAATTTCTGCCCAATTCCACGCGTTCTTCGCTGAACAAAATGTCCTGTCCTTGCGGCGCGCAATTCATCACGCCAAAACGCAAGCCATCGGCTCCGTATCGGGCGATAATATCAAGCGGGTCGGGCGAATTTCCAAGGCTTTTGGACATCTTTCTGCCCTGCATATCCCTTATAATTCCAGTGAAATAGACATTTTTGAAAGGTATGCGGTTGCTCATTGTTCCGGGGAGAAATTCCAGGCCGGCCATAATCATGCGCGCTACCCAGAAAAATATAATATCCGGTCCCGTAACCAAATCGCTTGTGGGATAGAAATATTCCATCCCTTTTTCTTCCATCTTTTCTTTGTTAGGCCAGCCCATTGTTGCAAATGGCCAGAGCCATGAGCTTGCCCAAGTGTCGAGAGAATCCTCGTCCTGCACCCAGTTTTCCTTGTCGGCGGGGCCGTCGACGCTTACGTGCACGTGTTGCGGATTTGAAATATCCGGATTTTCTACTCCCTTGCGGTACCAAACGGGGATGCGGTGCCCCCACCAAATTTGCCTGCTTATGCACCAGTCGCGGATATTGTCGAGCCAGTGGGTGTAGGTTTTTTCCCAGCGCTTGGGCCAAAATTTGATTGCGCCGGATTCGACTGCGGCTTTGGCTTCGGCTACTTTCGGATAGCGCAAAAACCATTGGTCTGACAGGCGGGGTTCTATCGGCACTCCGCCGCGCTCGGAAAATCCTATGTTGTTTTCGTAGTCCTCCACGGCGACCAGTTGCCCGAGTTCGTCGAGTTTTTTGACTGCGAGTTCTCGCGCGGCAAATCTGTCGAGACCGCGGAAATCCTCTCCCGCCAAGGCGTTCATCGTAGCGTCGGGATTCATAACGTCGATGATTGGCAGGTTGTTTCGCTGCCCTATTTCAAAGTCCGCGGCGTCGTGGGCGGGCGTAACCTTTAATACGCCGGTTCCGAATGTCATATCCACGTAGCTATCGCCTATGATTGGAATTTCCGCCTTAGGAAATGGGCGCCAAACGTGTTTGCCTATGAGATTCTTGTAGCGTTCATCGGCGGGATTTACCGCAACGGCGGTATCGCCCATGATTGTTTCGGGGCGGGTGGTTGAAATTTCCAGAAAAACTCCAGGAGTTTCAACAAGCTCATATTTCATTCTGTAGAGCTTGCTTTTGGACGGCTTCATTATTACTTCTTCGTCGGAAAGCGCGGTGAGATTTACCGGGCACCAATTTACCATCCTTTTGCCGCGATAGATGTAGCCTTGCTTAAAGAGTTCCACAAACGCCGTCAAAACCGCCTTTGAGTAGTCTGCGTCTAGGGTATGCACAAGCCTGTCCCAGTCGCATGAGGCTCCTAGTTTCTTTAATTGCTCTATTATTATGCCGCCGTGCTTGTCGCGCCATTGTTTGGCAACTTCTAAAAATTTTTCTCTTCCGAGCTCTTTTGCGGATGTCCCTTGTTTGCGCAGATATGCCTCCACCTTAGTTTGCGTGGCGACTCCCGCATGGTCTGTGCCCGGAATCCAAATGGCGCTTTTGCCTTCTTGCCGCGCGCGGCGGATTAAAATGTCCTGAATTGTATTATTAAGGACGTGCCCCATTGTCAGCACGCCTGTTACGTTCGGCGGCGGAATGACTATGGAATACGCCTCTTTTGAGGTGTCCGGCGCGCCCTTAAAGCAACCGGATTCCACCCATGTTTTATACCACTTGTCTTCTACTTCGGCAGGGTTATATGCTTTTGCAATATCGCTCATTATTATAATAAAAAATCAAATGAATGAGGATTTTCAAGAACGCAAAAGTGTCAAGCATTTAAGCTCGCCGCGGGAAGGCGCGCTTGGCGGAACGTTTCATGGTTTTTCGGATGCATGAATTGTTTTTTTGTGCCCGCCTCCGTCGGGGAAATGTGCTTTTATTGCCGGTTTCTTTGAAAACATCTAGGAAACTATAATTCTTCCTTGCGGTAGAACCGCTCCGGCGCGAAAAAAAACGGCGGCCATTCGGCCGCCGCTTTTTTTCGTATGTTTGTCTTCCTGTTAGAATCTAAAGGGCGTGTGATTTCTCATTTGCGCGCCTACTTTAGAATAAAGCGAAAATGCTTCGGGGGTTGCTATGGCGGTTATCCATTCTATCTTTTTTCCCTTTAAAAATTCGACGATTGCGCCGCATAGCTTTGTGCCGATTTCCAATTTGCGGTATGAGGGATCAACTATGATTTCGTCTATATACGCATCGGAAACTCCGTCCGACAGAGCCCTGGCGAATCCGACCATTTTATCCGCGTCAAACGCCCCGAAACAGCAGTAGCTGTTGCGCAAGGCTTTTCTTAGATTGGAAGTGTTAAATTCGTATACGGTGGCGCAATCGGGTTGGGTATGTTTGCCCGCGGATTGGTAGAGGTTTGAGAGTTGCCGTGAATAGTCGTCGCGCAAAGTGTCTAGGCGGGTTATTTTCAAATTCAGTTCAATCATGGTATAAACTTTCGTATTACAATATATCGTCAGATAATTTTTTTTCTCTAGTATTTATCGATTATATTTTTTGAAATTTTTTAATATTTGCGCGGTTATGTTTTTTGCGCGTTTTCCGATTGGAAGTTATGGCTTGGTTTTGGACAGGCATAATGTTCGCGTTTTTGGGTGCGATTACAATGCTTATAAACCAGCGCTACCGTCTGGACGGGCATCTGATTTCGGGTATGAGGGGAGTAGGGGTCGGAATTTTATTTTTTCCGGCGGTTTTCTTTGTGGAATTTCCAAAAAGTCCGCTGTTTTGGGGATTGGTGCTTTTGGAGGCTTTCATTTCGACGTTTTACAACGCGCGCATTTACGCGGCGGCTGCCAGATATGGGGCGGGAAGCACTTCGAGAATAAATGTGTTGTCCATTGCTTTTGGGTTGGTCTTTTGGTGGATTTTGGACAGCCAAAGATTTTTTAGGCTTTGGGCCGACCAATTTGCGTTTTGGGGAATATTGGTGTCGCTTATTGTTGTGGGGGCGGGATTTTACCTGATGCATAAAAGCTCGTCTGCGGACCGCCCCGGAGAACTCGCGTTTATGATGCCTGCGGTAGTTGTGCTTGCGGGCATGATGATAAACCGCAAAGAAATTATGGAGCACGCGGAATTTTTCAGCGCGGCGGTTTATTACTGCACGGCGGCGATTTTTCTTAGCGGCGTTTTCAATCTTATTGTTTACGGGTTAAAAAATTCTTTTGCCGATTTGAAGGATAGGCTTGGCGAAATTGGGATAGTGGAAGTTGGAGTGTTTATGGCGCTTGCCAGCAGCGGGACGATATTTTTCGGGAATATGTCGTCGCTGTATGTTCCGGATCCGGCTTATATAAGCGCGTTTACGCTTACAACGCCTGTTTGGGTTATGGCTATAAACAGGTTTTTTGGAATAAAAGACAGTGTTTCCCCTGTGTCGGTGGCCGTCATGTTTTTGGGCTTGGCCTTTTTGTTATATTTTGCGTCGGCTCCTACATACTAGATTTGTCCTAAAAATTTATGGGACGCGCGGGGTTGCTTAAGCGGAAAAAACAAATTTGAAAAATCCGGGCAAAACGGCAAAAAAAGGCGCGCCGCAAAACTTGGGGCGCGCATTTTTTTTGTTATAAAAGCCTTCGACTACTTGGAGAATATTTCTTTTACAGCTTTTTGTTCTTCCAGAAGTTCGTCGTTGGTTTCCTTTATCTTTTGGGCCGAGAATTCGTTGATTTCCAAACCTTGCACTATTTCCCAGTCTTTGCCGTTTGAACGGACTGGCAGAGATGTCATAATGCCTTTGGGAGTGCCGTAGCTGCCGTCGGAGCATACCGAAACGCTGAACCAATCTCCTTCGGGAGTCGGCGTTACGAGCGAGCGAACCGTGTCTATTGCCGCGTTTGCCGCGCTTGCCGCGCTGGAGAGTCCGCGGGCTTCGATGATTGCCGCTCCGCGCTTTTGGACGACCGGAATAAAGGTGTTTTTCAGCCAGTCTTCGTCCTTAATGACTTCGGTTGCGGGTTTGCCGCAGATTTTTGCGTTGTAGAAATCGGGATATTGCGTGGAGGAGTGGTTGCCCCAGATTGTCATGTTTGTTACGTCGGATACATGAACGCCGGCTTTCTGAGCCAACTGCGCCTTTGCGCGGTTTTCGTCCAAGCGCGTCATGGCAAACCAGCGGTTTGCGGGGATTTTCGTGGCGTTTTGCATGGCTATCCAGCAGTTCGTGTTGCACGGATTGCCGACAACCAATATGCGCACGTCTTCGGCTGCGTTGGCTTCAATCGCCTTGCCTTGGCCGATGAAAATCTTTCCGTTTATTCCAAGCAGATCGGCGCGTTCCATTCCCTTTTTGCGGGGAACGCTTCCGACTAGCAGAACCCAGTTTGCGCCTTTAAAGCCTTCGTTGAGGTCGCTTGTCGTGACGATGTTTGTCAAAAGCGGAAATGCGCAGTCGTCAAGTTCCATTTTGACGCCCATTAGGGGCTTCATTCCGGGTTCGATTTCAATTAGGCGAAGTTCGACAGGCTGGTCCGGGCCGAACACCGCGCCGCTGGCAATGCGGAACAAAAGCGAGTACCCAATTTGACCCGCCGCTCCTGTAATAGCTACTGATATAGGTTTTTTCATATATGTTACCTTTGTGATATTGATTTTAATTCTTTAGTATTTCCAATTAAAGGGGAATTCAAATGATAAAAGCAGGGTTTGTTCGGACATCTGGTTGGAGGACGCGTTGATGGCGTCGTATGAATAGGAATAGCGCAGGGCTATTTCCATTACGTCAGTGGCTTTAAGAATCAGGCCCAATCCCAAATTTGCCGAGTATTCTTCGGGATTTTGAAGATTGAAGCCCAGATAGCCGTTTTGCTCAAACCTCAAAAGATTGCTTATTTTCCAAGTGATGTTTTCGGCAAGAACGGCCATCGCAACCCATTTTGTATCGTAATTTTCGGCGTTTATATAACGCACCGCGGGGCCGGGGGCTATGTCTATTATCAGATCGTATCTTTTGAAATCGAACCGATAGCCGAATGTCGCAGCTTCGTCGACTTGGTCGCGTATGCCTTTTACGGTGTCGCGCTTGTAATTTAGGATATTTTGAAAGTACCAGTGCCTGGATTCGTTGAAGTCGCGGCGGAAGGCTGTATCAACGCCGTATTTGTCCAAAGTAACGTCCGTTACGTTGTCTGCAGACGTCTGTTTTGTGTAGTTGTAGTAGGCAGTAGCAGTAAATTTATTTAAATCCCATTCTTTAATGGTGTCGAAAGCCGCATAGGCGGACATAATTGAAGACGATGTAGAGCGGTATTCAACTCCGCCGCGCAGCCTGAACTGCCATCCTTCGGGAAGGTTTTCGCGCAGAAAATTCCGATATGCCACGACCCATTCAAGCTCTTTTTCTTTTGCCTCCGGAGCGGTTTCGTCGTTGGCGGTGGGGTCGTATTTTTTGACGGTTGCGGTTTCTTTGGAATTCTCCGCGTTGGCCTGGGCTTCCGCTTGCTGGGACGCCAACGATTGTTCGAGTTTGGATTCCTTTAAAGAATCAGTCGATATTCCCACAACCATGTTTCTTGGAAGCGGAATTGTTCCAAATGCCGTTTCCAAAACGACGTTTGTTTCATCTGTGCGCAGGATTTTTCCTGTAATTCTGTCGCCGTTTGAAAGATTTACAATTTCCGCGTATGCGCTGGTTGATACCAAAGCTAATGTTGCAGCGGCTATTGCCAAAAGTCTCTTAAGCATCATCGAAACGGAAGGTGGTTTTTTATTATTAAGATATTTTGGCGCGCAAAAACAACTCGCCAACTCCGCCCAATAGTGCCATTCATTTTTATTCTGACAAGTTTTTTTTGTATCCGGCGCGCGATTTTGAAAAAAGAGTTGAAGATTGCTGACAAAAGTTCAACCTTAACACTTTCTTATAAATTTTTAAAGCTAGGAGGATTTTTATATGGCAGTTCCGATTTCACAGGTAATTACAGTCGCCAAGTACGCGCTTTCAAACACTATAAAAGGCAAGAAGCGCTATCCGCTTGTAATGATGTTGGAGCCGCTTTTCCAATGCAATCTGGCGTGTTCCGGATGCGGAAAGATTCAGTTCCCGAAAGAGATTTTAGCCAAGCGCATGCCAAAAGAGAAAGCGTGGGCGGCCATAGAGGAGTGCGGGGCTCCGGTAGTGAGCATTGCAGGCGGGGAACCCCTTTTGCACCCTGAAATGCCGGAGATGATAGAGGGGTTTATAAAGCGCAAGAAGTACGTTTATATGTGTTCCAACGCCCAAATTATGACGGGGAAGATAGACCTTTACAAACCGAGCAAATACTTGTCTTTGGGAATACATTTGGACGGTCCCGCCGAAGTCCACGATAAAAACGTAAATAAGCCGGGCGCATACGATATTGCCGTAAAAGCCATTAAGGAAGCAGTGAAGCGCGGTTTCAGGGTTACCACCAACACAACTATATTCAACAACGCCGATCCCGAAAAATTCCGCAAGTTTTTTGACGACGTAATGGATTTGGGCGTAGAGGGCATGATGCTGTCTCCCGGATTTCCCTACGATAAGGCTCCCAATCAGGACATATTTCTTGAGCGCAACAAGACGGTGGAGCTTTTCAGGAAAATATTGGGAAACCCGCATAAAAAATGGGTATTCAACCATTCTCCGGGGTTCCTTGCCTTTTTAAAGGGAGAGCAGGATTATGAATGCACTCCGTGGGGAAATCCGACGTATTCGATAATGGGCTGGCAGAAGCCGTGCTATCTGATAAACGACGGCTACTGCGAAACTTTTGCCGAGCTTATGGACTGCATAGACTCTTATGACCTGGGCCACAAAGGCACGCGTCCGGAGTGCAAAGACTGCATGCTTCACAGCGGCTATGAGGCTAGCGCCGTGCGCGACATATTCGGCACGTGGGGCGGAGTTTTCCGCGCCGTAAAGCACATGAGAAATTTTTCCAGAAAATCCTGACCGTAAGTGCAAAACGCTTTCGACGAAGACAGATTTTTTCTGCCGAACCTTGCTGAAAAAATTTTTCGCAAGGACGGGTATGCCGCGATTCTGCCGAATTTTGAATACAGGCCTGAACAGGAAAAAATGGCGTTTTCATGCGCTCAGGCGTTTTCGGCGGACTCAAATTTGCTGTTTGAGGCGGGTACCGGGGTCGGCAAGAGTTTAGCCTATCTGATTCCCGGGATTATTGCCGCTGTGCGCGGAAACCGGCAGCTTGTTGTTGCGACCCACACCATAGCGCTCCAGCAGCAGATTCTTGAAAAGGATTTGCCCCGAATAAGAATGATGTTTTCAAATTGCGACGCGCTTTCGGATTGTGCGGGCTTCAAGTCCGCCATTCTTTTGGGGCGGTCCAACTATTTATGTACCCACAGGCTGAAGCGCGCTTTGGCCGAAAAGCGCGAACTTTTCAATGCCGACGAAACCGCCGAACTCGAACGCATAGCCCAATGGGCGGCGTTTACCCAAACGGGGCTTGTCGAGGAACTCAATCCTCCGCCAAATCCCGAAGTTTGGAGTTGGGTAAACGCAGATTCGTCCGCATGTACGCCAAAAAATTGCGCCGACGGAACATGCTTTTATCAGCGCGCCCGCAAAGAGACCGCGTCGGCTGATTTGGTTGTCTTAAACCACAGCCTGCTTTTCGCGCTGTTGTCTGCCGGATTGGGGGCGGACAGCTCGTCGCCCGGTATATTATTTCCAAACGACATGCTTGTTTTGGACGAGGCTCATTTAATTCC
>CALXLN010000112.1 GCA_944389215.1 uncultured Opitutales bacterium | reverse complement strand
TTCAACACGATTGCGAGATAATTCACGGGATATGGTAGATTGCGATACTCCTATCGCATTTGCTATCTCCGATTGCGTTTTTTTAGCTTTACACATGTTCTCTATTACTCTTCTATCGTCATATGTTAGACGGCGGTATTTCGGTTCTGTCATAGTGCTTTTCTTGGTCGAAAAACATCTACTCCACATTCCTTAAGCCGCTTGTCTAACTCCTTTAGCTTTTATGCACTGGAGTATTTAATTCGCGACATCTTTGCGATTTATTAAAAAAATTTTCTGATACAGGTTTCTTTGCGCATGCGATATAAGCTGGATTGCCTCTTTAAAAAAAGATTGAAATAAAACCGCCAAATTGCAAAATTCCGCCCCAATATGATAGATGTAAAAATCTTAAGGGAAAATCCCGACAAGCTTAAGGCGAAAATCGCCCTAAAAAAATTTGATTGCGATATCGACGCAATTTTGGCGTTCGATACTGTGCGCCGCCAGGCGGTTTCGGACTTTGAGGCTGCGCGCGCCGCCCAAAACGCAGCCAGCAAGGCGATGGCGGAACTCCCCAAGGGGTCGGATGAATTCAAGGCTAAAGTTGTGGAGCTAAAAGCCGTATCCGCGAAAGTCAAGGAATTGCAGGCGGCAGCCGACGAATGCGAGAAAAAATGGCGGCAGATGCTGCTGACTATTCCGAATATGCCCGACGACTCCGTGCCTGTGGGCAAAACCGACAAAGACAACGTAACCGTTTATACATGGGGCGATATCGAAAATATAAAGAATGCCGTGCCGCATTGGGATTTGCCGTTTTTCGATTCGCTTTTGGATTTTCAAAGGGGCGTAAAAGTTACCGGCGCAGGATTCCCGTTTTACGTAGGCGACATGGCGCGTCTCGTGCGCGCGCTGTTGTCTTTGTTTTTGGATGAAGCTCGCAAAAACGGCTATACCGAATTTATGTGCCCGATAATGGTAAACGCCGCCAGCGCCACAGCCACGGGGCAATTGCCGGACAAGGAAGGGCAGATGTACCACGACGCCCAAGACGACTACTATATGATTCCCACCGCCGAAGTTCCCGTTACGAACTTTTACCGCGACGAAGTTTTTGAAGAAAGCCAGCTGCCCGTATACGGCTGCGCCTATACTCCGTGTTTCCGCCGCGAAGCTGGAAGCTGGGGCAAGGATGTGCGCGGATTGAACCGCCTGCACCAGTTCGACAAAGTAGAGCTTGTAAAATGGGTTCATCCCGATACCAGCATGGCTGAACTTGAGAAACTGCGGCTCAACGCAGAAGGGATACTGCAAAAGCTCAATCTGCCCTACCGCGTGCTTTCGATTTGCACGGGCGACATAGGATTCCCGCATGCGAAGCAGTTTGACCTAGAAGTATGGGCGGCTGGGCAGAAACGCTGGCTCGAGGTTTCAAGCTGCTCCAACTTTACGGATTTCCAAGCCCGCCGCGCAAATATACGCTTTAAGCCCAAAGACGGGTCAAAGCCGCAGAATGTCCACACATTAAACGGTTCGGGATTGGCGATTCCCCGCGTTTTGGCGGCTCTCTTGGAAAACAACGTGCGCGACGACGGCAAGGTTCAAATTCCGGAAGTTTTGCGCCAATGGTACGGCTCGGACACAATAGGGTAAATATTGTTTGCAATTGCAATTAAAAAGCAAAATGCGCGGAAGCTGTTAGAGTCCCGCGCATTTTTTTTGTTGCCGGTTTATTGTTTTAGTCTGCTTTAGTATTTAAAGGAGCTGTATCTGGGCTGATTATTTTTTTGTCGCGCACGTGCGGAGTGGAAATTATAATTTTACTCTGCAGCGCATTTCTAGCGGAGCAAATTTTTTTGGGGGGGGATTTTTTTGGGTAATAAAATTCCAATGGGGCGTTATGTTTTTTAGCAGCTGTACAAACCGCGCAGGTTTCATGGGGAGAAATTTGCGGAATATTTTTTTGCTTGAGCGGGCGGGATGCGTTGCGAGGCGTTATTTGCGCAAGGTATTTTATCTGTGGCGGCGGGGAAGGTCGGAGTTTTTTTAGCGGGAGGAGCGGGAGGAAAACAAATCGAAATTTGCTGCATTTTTAAGCGGAGCGATTTTTTAGCATAGGTAGTTTTGCTCTTTTAGATGATGAGGCGCGGCTTTAACCGCCATCCACAGGCGGAATCTTTATTTTTTAACCCTGCGGTTGGATAATTTATTTAAGCCCGCAAAAGAACTATTGTAAATTTCAGAGAGCCTTGCGCGCCGGCGAAATTGCGTTGGCGGTTTTTGCTTTTCTAAAAAATGATTCCGCCTTTTTTACGTCTTGGGAAATTTGTCTTTTCAAAGATTCCAAGCCAGAAAATTTCTTCTGCCTGCGCAAAAATTTTAGGAATTGAACAGATATTTTTTTGCGGGCTCCTATGCGGATGTTCTCAGCTAAAATATGTGTCTCGACAAGCGGTTCGGTTTTGCCCACGGTGGGGGAGGTCCCGTAATTTGCGACTCCGCGGTATATTTTGCCGGAACAAACTAGAGTAACCGCATATACCCCGTAGGGCGGTTTGCATTCGGGATTCCAAGGAAGGTTTACCGTGGGGAAGCCTATTTTGCGCCCCAATTTTTTCCCGGATTTGGTTGTGCCGGTTGCGGTGTAGCTTGTCCCCGCCAATTTTTTGTAGAGCGGCATGTCGCCTTTTGCTAGGGCGCAGCGCAGCCTGGTCGAACTGATGCGAATTCCGCCTTGCTTTACCCCGTCGACGGCGCGGTATTTCCAGTTGTTGCGCGCAGCCATTTCGGCGAGCGTTTGCGGGTTGCCGCTGGCACCCTTGCCAAATACAAAATTTGTGCCGGTTACAATTCCACGCAATTTTGGAAACTTCTTTTTTAGAAAATCTTCAAATTTTTCGGGAGTAAGGGCTCCGAAAGCCTTGTTGAATTTTTTAACAAATACTTTTTTTGCGCCTGCCGACTCGAACATTCTAGCCCGTATCTCCGGCGGAAAGAGCATTTCCACAGGCGGTCTTCCCATCGCAACTACTTTTGAAGGATGCGGAGCAAATGTCAGCACGCAAGGCAAACAATGCGTTTCCTCGGCGATTTTTAGCGCGGATTTCATTACTCGCATATGGCCGCGATGGAGTCCGTCGAACATTCCTATCGCCAGGACGCAAGGCTGCTTGCACACCGCTGTCGAATCGAGGTCTGTTACGATGCTTCGCATACAGTTAAAGCGCAAAACTTGGGACGGCGCTTGCTACCGGAATCAGAATTTTCTTGATTGCGGACGGATTCATATTTGAAAGCTGCTCGATTGTAACGGCGTTGGAAACGTTGAATTTGTCGCTGGATATTCTTCTGAGGCTTGTCATATGCGCCCCGCAGCCTATGCGTTTGCCCAAATCGTTGCAAACTGTGCGCACGTAGGTTCCTTTGCTGCAGGCAAGCCTGAATTTTGCTTTGGGTTTGTCGAAGGAAAGCAAATCGAATGCTGAAATGTGGATAAAACGCGGCTCTCGCGGAACCTCTTGGCCTTGGCGCGCGAGTTTATAGAGGGCGACTCCGTTCAATTTTTTTGCCGAAAACATCGGAGGGGTTTGGTATTGGTCTCCTATGAACCCCTCCATTTGCTTGCGCAAGGAGGTTTCGTCCAGCGCTTCGGGCACAGGCAGTTCGGCGACTATGTCGCCGTCGCAGTCATGCGAATTTGTTGCTTTGCCGAGTTCAAATTCGCCTTCGTAAACTTTGTCCAGACTCATCAGATATTGCGAAACTTTTGTAGCCCTTCCAACTAGAATCACCAGAAGCCCGGTCGCGAGCGGATCTAGCGTTCCGGCGTGCCCAACCGAGCGCATTTTCAGGCAGCGCCTAACTTTGTCGACAACATCGTGCGAAGTGCATCCGCTGTCTTTGTCTATTAGTAGTATTCCTTCAAATTCTGACGACGGTTTATCCATTTAAATTTTGCTATTGAGTTTGTCTAAATTTTGGAAATGCTCCTCGATGAGAGATAGCATTTTTGGATACAATGTATTGAGGTCGTATCCTTCTGCGGTAAAGCCCGCCGCCGCGAGATGGCCTCCGCCTCCGAATTTCGCAGCCAAGTCGTTTACCATATATTGCGGGCCCTTCCCGCGGAGGCTGCCTTTTACGCCGTTTGGAAGCGCCTCCAAAAGTACGGCTATTTCAACTCCGTTTACGGCGCGGGCGTAGTCCACAAGCCCGTCGCTGTCGGCTTTTTCCGCCCCGGTGCTGGTATAGGCGTCGGCGGGTAGGACGCCTATGCAGACTCTTCCGTCAAGGTGCATTGTCATGCTTTGCAGGTAGAGCGCCAAAAGCTTCATTTTTTCAAACCGTTCGCGCTGGTATAATTCGACCGCCACCCAAGCTGCGTCAGCGCCCCGCTTTACCAATTCGGTCGCGATTTCAAAAGTTTGTGTGCGCACTGAGCTGGTCGTAAACTGCCGGGTGTCCATTACTATGCCCATATAGAGGCGGTTTGCGTTTTCGGCGGAAACATGGATTCCTTCGTCGAAGGCCATGCCGGCTATCAATTCCGCAGTGGCTGCCGCGTGCGTGTCTATGATGTTTATTTGGGCGTAAGTGTCGTTTGTGGCATGGTGGTCTATGCAGCCCAAGGGCGCGGGAAAACGCGCGCAAAGCTCTAAATTAGTGCGCTTGTAGTCGGCGCAGTCCACGGTTACGATTTCAAAAGACGTATCGGCGAACTCGGAGGCGTTCAGCAATTTTGAACCGTAGGCGAAGTTTTCGTACAAATAGGGCAGGGGATTTTGGTTTAGGCAGACGACTTCTTTTGCGCCGCAGCCGGCTAGTATGTCTGCCAGCGCAAACTGGCTTGATATGCAGTCTCCGTCCGGGCGCATATGTCCGGCTACGGCTATTTTTTTACCGGAGACGGAATTTATCAACCGTTGAAAATCGTTTCTTAATTCGGGAAAAAATAGCGGCATTCTAAATTTCCTCTTGGTTGCCGGCGTGTTGTGCGCCGTCGCAGTCGCTGTAGCCGCAGCCAGTTTCGCCGCCTCCATTTTGTTCGCTTGCGGCGATTTCATCCATAACTGAAAGCAAATGCATACCGCGCTCCACCGACGGGTCGTAGACGAACTGCAATTCCGGAGTGTATTTTAACACGACTTCTTTGCCGAGCATGCGGCGCAATTCTCCGCGCAGAGACATCAGCAATTTGCCAGCTTTGGCTGCCGCTTCCCGCCCGCCTATTACCGAGTAGTACACTCTTGCTTTGCGGAGGTCGGGCGATATATCTACTTCCGTTAATGTTATGGATACGCTTTCCGCGCGCCATCTGCTGTGCAGCATTTCGCTCAGCTGGCGCAAAACAAGCTCGCCCACTCTTATTTTTCTTTGGCCCATTTTTTATTTCTCCGGCAAAATTATCGGAATGTTTTAGAGCGTTGTAAAGTTTCTTTCAAACGGTTACAGGTCGGGGCGTATTTCGAGTATTTCAAAGCATTCGATAATGTCTCCGGGCTCGAAATCGGTGAAGTTGTTGAGCGTTATGCCGCATTCGTAGCCGGCGCGGACTTCTGTAACGTCGTCCTTAAAGCGCTTAATCTCGCTGACTTTGCCCTTGGAGATTTCTTTGCCCTTGCGGAAGACGCGCGCGAATTTGTCGCGTTTGATAATTCCCTCGGTAACCATGCAGCCGGCGACTTTTCCGCCTTTGGTGATATTGAACAGGGCGCGGACTTCGGCCGCTCCAAGTTTATTCTCGCGCAATTCGGGCTCTAGCAGGTTCTTCATGGCTTCGCGAACCTGGTTGATGAGTTCATAAATGATGTTGTGCGTTATGAATTCCACTCCCTTGTGCTTTGCCACTCCGGATACGCCGTTTTCCTGCTTGACGTTAAAGGCCACAATCGACGCCCCTGCCGTGGCGGCGAAATCGACGTCGTTTTTGGTGATTTGCCCGACGCCGTGCCCGATAACTTCCAGCGACACTTTGTCGCTCTTGATATCCTTCAAACAGGCGACCAACGCTTCAACCGTTCCGGAAACGTCGCTTTTTACGACGCACTTGAAGACTTTTTGGTCTTTGTTTTCAATCGCAGCCATCAGTTCCTCGAGATTTGTCGGTTTTGGCGCGACTTCAAGCGCGGCGAGTTTCTTGCGCTCCAAGATGGCTTCTTCTGTCATGCGGCGCGCGGTGCGGTCGTTTTCGACCTTTTTAAATTCGTCGCCAGCTTCGGGGGCGCCGGACCAGCCCATCACTACCGCCGGAGTCGACGGCGGAGCTTTGTCGAGGCGCTTGTTCTTATCGTCCAAAAGCGCGCGAACTTTGCACCAATTTTCTCCGCATACGAGGACATCTCCATTTTTTAGCGTTCCAGAATTTACTATTACTGTGGAAGTTGCGCCTCTGCCTGGCTCTATTTGGCTCTCTATCACGACGCCTTCGACCAGCCCTTTGGGATTTGCCTTTAGCTCCATCATTTCCGCCTGCAACAAGACGAGCTCTAGCAATTTGTCTATATTTTCGTTTTTCAGCGCCGATATGGGCGTGCAGAGCGTTTCGCCGCCCCAGTCTTCGGGCGCAATTCCGCGCTTTTGCATTTGCTGCTTTACGCTGTCAATATTTGCGCCGCGCGCGTCCATCTTATTTATGGCGACAACTACCGGCACTCCGGCTTTTTGGGCGAAATTTAAAGCTTCGTCAGTTTGGGGCATGAAGCCGTCGTCCGCCGCCACGACGAGAATCGCAATATCTGTAACATTTGCGCCGCGCTCGCGCATCTTGGAAAACGCCGCGTGCCCGGGGGTGTCGAGAAAGGTTATTTTTTTGCCCTTGCATTCCACTTGGTATGCGGCGGTGTGCTGGGTTATGCCGCCGGCTTCTCCCGCCACGACGTTTGTGTTGCGGATTGTATCCAAAAGGGTTGTTTTGCCGTGGTCGACGTGCCCAAGTATGCAGACAATCGGCGGGCGTTCGACATAATTTTTAATGTCGTCCTGAATTTGGCGCGCCATTTCGCGCTTTGCGGCTGCGGCCGCCAGCTGCTGTTGCTGCTGTTCGCCGCGGTGGCGGATGTCCAGTTCAAAACCGTGGCGTTCGGCTATGCGTATGGCTATGTTTTCCTCTATGGATTGGTTCATAGAGGCGAAAATTCCCATATCCATCAATTCGGAAATCAACCTAAACGGCTTCACATCAATCGATTTTGCGAAGTCTCTGACTATAATGGGAGGTTTTACTTGAATTACTTTTTTCTTGCCGTCGGCGGTGGGAGTTGTTTGTTCCTGAGCCGAACCGGGTCGCGCCGATGGCGAAGGAGAATAAGATTTCGGCGGCACCATTGGCGCCGGCATGCGGTTCATTGGCGGCACGGCGGGAGCCGGACGCGAAACCGGCGGAGGCACCACAGGCGCCGGCCTGATAGACGGTGTCGGCGGCGGAACATTGCGTTTGGGCTCCAATCGCACGATGACTTCGGGCTGTTTTTGCGTTTCCGGCTTGGGCCGGACAGGAGTAACCGAAGGCATTGAAATTTTCGGGCGCGCCGAAGGCATTGGCGGTACGGCGGGGGCCGGACGGCTTACTGAAGGCGGAACTAGCGGAGCAGGAGATTTCTTTTCGGGGGCGGGCGGCTGGGGCTGGATATTTTTTTGCTCTGCAGGTGCAGTTTTTATCTTTTGCGCCTCGGATATTTTAGTTTCGGCCTTATTCGCTTCGGCTTCCGCCGCTTTTTGGCGCTCCACATCTTCAGCGGATTTTACCACCTTTTGCGGCTTTTCTTTAGCGGTTTTTTCTTGTGCGGCTTCCGCGGTATTTGCCGCAGTAGCCTCGGATTCCCGCATTGCGAAAAAGTCGTTTGTTATGGCTTCTGCGTAAATCGGGGCTATGGCGTTCGACGAGGTCTTGATTTCAAGTCCGTATTTATCTTGGCGCCGGTTGATAAAATCAATCAGCTCTTTGCTCGTTACGTTAAGCTCTTTGGCCAATGCGTGGATTCTTATACTCATAGACGCCTTTTGTTTCTAAATTCTTCCGCGGATATTTAGGATATTCTATTGTTGGTATTCCTTTACGCGACGGAGAATGAGTTCAGCGTCTTCGCGGCTGAATCCCATTTCCACTAAGTCTTCAATTTCGACGCCCTCAAAGGCCTCGGAACTGTTTATGCCGTTGTTCGCGAGAATCGCCGCCTGCTGGTCCGTAAGGTGGGGCAGTAATTGCGTGAGGCTGCCGGCGGCTTGCGCGACTTTCTGCTCTATGCCGATTTCGCCGGACATCTCTTTGGCTATGTCGAGTTTCCAGCCCAAAAGCCTGGAGGTGAGTTTTGCGTTGGAACCGCGCTTGCCGATTACAATAGACAGGTCGGATTCGGAAACCTCGAATGTTATTTTCTTCTCAGCGGGGTCGATGTTTACGTTTTTGGCGACTGCCGGTTTTATGCAATCTTCAAGCAGAGTTTTCGGGTCGGGAGAATATTTTATAACGTCAATCTTTTCTCCGCCCAATTCTCTGACTATGCTCTTTACGCGCGAACCGCCCGCGCCGACGCACGCGCCGACAGGATCTATGCGGGGGTCGGAACTGCTTACGGCTATCTTTGTGCGGTATCCGGGCTCGCGCGCCATTGCCTCTATTTTTACTGAGCCGTCGTTGATTTCGGCGACTTCAAGCTCGAACAGTTTGCGCACGAATTTGTAGCTGGCTCTGCTCAAAATAACTTCCGGACCGCGCGGAGTGTTGTCTATTTCCAAAAGCAGGCAGCGTATGCGTTCGCCCGGCGCGTAGTCTTCGCCCATTATGGATTCGCGCTTGGGCAAAAGGGCTTCGGTTTTGCCGATGTCCACTATGACAGTACCTTTTTCGCGGCGGCGCACTACTCCGGAAACTATGTCGCCAACGGAATTTTTGTATTCGTCGTAAACTCTGTCTTTTTCAATTACGCGCACTTTTTGTATGATGCTCTGGTACACGTTCTTTGCGGCTATGCGCCCCAGGTTTGACAAATCCATTTCGCGCTCTATGACGTCGCCTATCTGCGGGTCTGTTTTATAGAGCTTGGCTTTGTCTATATGTATTTGGGTCGCGGGATCTGCGACGCTGTCGGTTACTGTCAACAGCGCCCACGCCTTTAGCGCGCCGGTCCGCGGATTGATGTCTATTTTTAAATTATAGCCCGTTTGCGCCCCTTTTGCTGCCGCGTTTTTGATAGCCGATGAAATTGACTCAATCATCTCCTGGCGGCTTATCTGCTTTTCTTTTTCCATGTATTCTAGAATTGCCAAGATTTCGCTGCTATTGCTCATATGTCGTGCCCTGTTGTTTGTTGATGTTCTTTTGCGCGCAAATGTCTAAACCCATATGCGTATTGACAAAAAAAAGCGGGTAAAACAACCCACTATTTTAAGTCGGAGTATTCAATTATCACTTATATATAATGTAGTTCGCCTTAGGCATGTCAAGCGTTTTATTAACACCGCGCTTGCGGCATGGCAAATGTCCGCGTTTTTTGGGGAAGGGGCAGGCGCCTTTTATTCGCGTTGTAATCCGCAAAGCCAGCCGCCGTTTCTCGATAGCGCGTATGCAGGGTAGTTGGGGCGGATTGGCCCCGCTTGCGTTTTTGCGTGCGCAAATGTCTCTGTCTCTGCTTCTTGGCTGCAATCGAAGCGGTTCCGGCCGCCGGCAATGCCGGCCCGCCAAGGCATTCGGCAAGTTTTCGAGAGCTGCAAGCTGTCCAGAAAACTCCTTGCGTTGCGCAAAACCGCGCGCGTTGCAGCCTTTTCTAATTAATCGGGCATTGCCCGCTTGCCCCATTCTCGGCCCGCCATGCGAGAGTGCGCTATTGCACTGTAACTAAAAGAATGTAATCATAGCCCTTTAATTCAGCCATGCTCCGCCCGCCATGCGCGAGTGCGCTATTGCACTGTAACTATGATGTCGTTTTCAGTCCTTTTGTCTGCTGCGGATATCGATACGGTAACGCTTTTGCCGTTTATTGTTATCGGAGTTCCAAGTGTTGCAGGCTTGTCGTTTACGGTAATCGAACGCAAAGTTCCCTCCAGCGGCTTTCTTCCGGTGGATTCGAGAATTGTGTAGCGCCCTTTCTTTAGGTCGGAGTTTATTACGACCTTTAAATCAACTCCGCCTATTACAGCCCTGTCCACAACCATCTTCGGCATCTTTCCGCCGCTTTCTTCAAAAGATATTCTGAATAGCAGGTTTCGGTTTTCCTCCAATATTGAATCCACAAGCAGGTCGCCCTTCAATTTGAAAACCGAGTTTCCCACCAGCTCCACGCAAACGCCGGAACGCCCCGCAGTGGGCTCGAAAATCGACGACGTTATGGTGAAGTCCATAGTTCCGGACGCGGAAAATTTTGAGTCTTCCAGCCTTATGCGGTTCATTCCTATGCGCTTATTGCCGGAAGTCGGAGAATTGAATACCGAGCCGTTGACGTTCATTTCCGAGCGTTTCAAGTGCAGGAAGTTCGTGTGGTTGGGATTGCTCGAAATTACGAATGTTAGTCCTCCGCGCAGGGAATTTATTTTTTTGTTTTCGGCAACAACAAAAGCTTGTTCGTAGAAAGATATGGAGCGAGCATCCAAGTTTGAGTCGATTATAAAATCGCCCTCGTAGCATCTAAAGCATATCGAGTCGTTTCTGGACGGTTTCCCTCTGAGCTTTACTGCATTGGCGGTGGTGTCGGACACCCAGTCGGTTTTTGACAGGGATGCCTTTGCCGGCGAGTCGACTTTTGTGACGAAGTTCAATGCAAATGCAGCCGGGAAAGAAAACATGAAAAGTATTAATGCAGGGAATATTTTTTTCATAAACAAAAAAGGGTAATTTTTTAAGACCGTTATGGATTCCGCGGGAAAACGCAAATAAATTATTTTATGATTTTGGCGACCTTGCTTTTTTTTATTTGTCTAAAACAAAAAGTTGCGCGGAAAATAAAAATGTGCAATATGCGCAATCGGTTTATGAAAAAGGCGGCAATATATTTGGTTATCGCGCTGGCTTCGGGGTTGTTGAACGCGGTCGAGGCGTCTAAGCTGCGCATAGACTGCACCGACGAGGATACGATGCAAAAGACGATAATGAATATAATGATGAATCTGGACGATTCAATGCAGAAGCAGTTTGCGTCGGCTCTCGCCACAATAGGGGTTGCGGGAATGCAGAATCCGGATTTGACCGAGCCCGCAAAAATAAGAAAGATGCTCGACGGCAAGAACGCCGACGAGGTTATAGCGCTTTCGCGCCGAATGGCGCCCAACATACGTTCGAACACCAGAATCATAGACGGGTCTTCCAAAGAGTCGTTCAGCCGGACGATGGGAGAGATTATGGTTGCGCTAGACGTTGAAAAGCAGTCGAAGTTTTCAGAGGCGATAGCGCTATTGATGTACGAATCGCAAAAAAAGGGCGAAACGCATTTGGAATTGGCAAAGCGGCTCGACGGCAAGAACGCCGACGAGGTAATAGCGCTTGCTTTCAACAAGGGAGTTCCCCTTCCGAAAAATTACGAGGAAATCAGGGAGTTCGAACTTTCTACTGTTTCACATAGCGAGGCCGAAAAGATTCACGGCGGAAAAATCGACGAATCTCCTCCGGCTTCCGCCCAAAAGAAGCCTTCCAACCCTGAGCCTTCTTTCGCGCCCTCGTTGGTGCCGTCCCAAAATCTTTAATTTTCATAATATTCTTTCAATAAGAAAGTTGCGTTTAAATAATTCCATCCAAGCGGGTTTTCTACTATGAAGCATTAAAGTTTTGCCGCCCAGAAAATTGAAAAATTAAAAAAAAAATGTTGACGAAACAGATATAAGTCTGCATCTTTAGCCCCTTTCAATTAAAAACGCCAGACAACTGGCGGCTTTTTAAGTGTCGCCCCGGTAGCTCAGCTGGCAGAGCACGTCCTTGGTAAGGACGGGGTCGGCGGTTCAAATCCGCTCTGGGGCTTCGACGAGAAAAGTCATCAATAAAACCTAAAAAAAGAAACCGAAAGAACCATGTCGAAAGAATCATTCGTCAGAACGAAACCACACGTAAACGTAGGTACCATTGGCCACATCGACCACGGTAAAACTACACTCACGACCGCAATCTTGAAGGTTCAGTCGGACAAGGGCCTGGCTCAATTTAAGTCCTATCAGGACATCGCAAAGGGCGGCACCGTTCGTGACTCCACCAAGACTGTTACAATCGCTGTAGCGCACGTAGAGTATGAAACTCCCACGCGCCACTATGCGCACGTCGACTGCCCCGGACACGCAGACTTCGTTAAGAACATGATTACGGGCGCCGCTCAGATGGACGGCGCAATCCTCGTAGTCAGCGCTGCCGACGGTCCGATGCCCCAAACTCGCGAACACATCCTTTTGGCCCGCCAAGTTGGCGTTCCCCAGATTGTCGTATTCTTGAACAAGTGCGACTTGCTCGACGACCCGGAACTTCTCGAACTCGTTGAAATGGAAGTCCGCGACCTCCTCAACAAGTACCAGTACAATGGCGACGAAATCAAGATTATCCGCGGTTCAGCTCTCGGAGCGCTCGAAGGCACTGAATTTGGCGTAAACAGCATCAACCAGTTGATGGACGCTATCGACACGGAAATTCCGGAACCGGAACGCCCCATCGACAAGCCCTTCATGATGAGCGTTGAAGACGTATTCTCAATTACCGGACGCGGTACCGTTGCAACAGGCCGTATCGAACGCGGCGTTGTCAAGGTTGGCGACGAAGTTGAAATCGTCGGCTTGGGCGAAACAAGAAAAACAACTGTTACCGGCGTCGAAATGTTCCGCAAGCTTCTCGAACAGGGCCAGGCTGGCGACAATGTCGGTTTGCTCTTGCGCGGTATTGAAAAGGACGACGTCGTTCGCGGCCAAGTTTTGGCAAAGCCGGGTTCGATTACTCCCCACAAGCAGGCCAAGGCTGAAATTTATGTTTTGACCAAGGATGAAGGCGGACGCCACACTCCGTTCTTCACGAACTATCGTCCCCAGTTCTTCTTCGGCACTGCCGACGTAACGGGCGTTTGCAAACTCCCCGAAGGCGTCGAAATGGTTATGCCGGGCGACAACCTCTCCATTGAAATCGAGCTCCAAAAGCCGATTGCTATGGAAAAGGGACAGCGTTTCGCTATCCGCGAAGGCGGTCGTACAATCGGTGCGGGCCGCATTTCCGAAATCATTGCTTAATTGAGCAATTTGATGCAAGCCGGAAGGGTATTTTCAACCCTTCTGGCTTTCGCGTCTCTCTCTTTTTGAGGGGGTGCTTCCCAAAAGCCGGATTTCTATTTTGCTGTTTTTTAAGGCGGAAAGCTTTAAAAATCCAAGGCAGATTCGGCGGGAAACGGCTAAAATCGGGGTCGTTTTCATGGGCGAGCTGAAACTTTAAATGGGAGACGGGCGCAGAACAATTTCCATTAGGGGAGTAGTTCAATTGGTAGAGCAGCGGTCTCCAAAACCGTCTGTTGGGGGTTCGAGTCCCTCCTCCCCTGTTGTTCTTTTCATCGAGCCCAATGGTTCGGCGATAAAATTGTCTAAGAAAACCGTCGACGGCGACGAATGCCGTAAAAATACAATGACAAATCCATTCCGCAAAGTAAGAGAATTCTACCACGAGATGATGGTGGAACTAAAAAAGGCTTCTTGGCCGACGCGCCAGGAATTGCGCAGCTACACATTGGTCGTGTTCGTGGCGATAACATTGCTTGGCATTTATGTAAGCTTGGCGGATTTCGCCATATATAATGTTGTCGACTTGTTAACTTGGCTAGTTAAAGGCGGAAAGTAATTAAAGATGGATTTGGAGAAAAAAGATTTGCGCAAGTGGTACGCCGTTCAGACCCGCTCGAATATGGAGCAGAAGGCGGTTGACGCGCTCAAGCGCACCATAGACATAGAGGATATGAGCGAGTATATCAGCAAAGACGATATACTCATGCCGACTGAACTCGTATCCGAAGTAAAGAACAATAAAAAGACGACGCGCAAGCGCAAGCTCTATCCCGGTTACATATTTGTAAAAGTAAAGCTTTTTGACGAGGACGAGAATTTCCTGGAAAAACCGTGGTATATGATTCGCGCCGTAAACGGCGTTATAAATTTTATGGGCGGCGACAGGCCCACGCCTTTGAAGAAGGCGGAAATTGACCGGATATTCCAGCAGATGTCGCAGGGCGAAAGCGCCGAAAAGCCGAAAGTCAACTTTGAAGTCGGCGAAGAAGTGAAGATAAACGACGGTCCGTTCCTGAGCCTTACCGGCAGAATAGACGAAGTGGATCCGGAGCGCGGCAAGTTGAAGGTGAGCGTGTCGATATTCGGGCGCTTTACTCCGGTTGAGCTTGAATACTGGCAGGTGAGCCGCGCGGCAGAAAACCAATAAGGGCGGGGCGGGCTTGTTGGCAAACAAAAACATTTTTACGCACAGCCTCAAAAAGTAGTAAAAATTCTTATAAGAAAAGATAACTGAAATGGCAAAGAAAGTAGTAAAAGAAATCAAATTGCAGCTTCCCGCAGGGGCGGCCAATCCCGCGCCTCCGGTAGGACCCGCGCTCGGCGCCGCCGGCGTAAACATCATGGGCTTCTGCAAAGAGTTCAACGCGCGCACGAAGGATCAGGCAGGCATGATTTTGCCCGTAGTTATATCCGTTTACCAGGATAAATCCTTCACGTTCGTATTAAAATCTCCGCCAGCGGCCGTGCTCCTCAAGAAGGCTGCAAAAATCGCGACCGCCAGCGCAAAGCCGAATGTCGATAAAGTCGGCAAGGTTACAAAAGCGCAAATCAGGGAGATTGCCAAAATAAAGGAAAAAGACCTCAACGCGACGAATCCCGAAGCTGTATGCCGCATTATCGAGGGCACAGCGCGCTCCATGGGAATCGAGATTGTCGGCTAAAAAAAACGCCGGGTCAGTCTCTTTTCTGGATTTCCAGCCTCCGAATGCGAAGATTTTTCATCGGGGGTTGGGCCGTCTAAAGGGGAGGGGCTTTTTATCTGTTTAGGAAATTTTAATTTTTTTAGGCAGATTTTACTTGCAAAAGATATTTAAAATTTACCGCTGCGGCAGATTGCCGCGCGAAAAAAAACAAACCGCACTGCATAAGCAGGAGACAAAAAAATAAAAGTCATGGTTAAAAGAAGCAAAAGATACAAGAAAGCGCTTGAAAACTTGGGCGACGCGCCCAAGAGCCTCGCCGACGCCGTAAAGGCGCTTTGCGCGATGCCCAAGGCAAAGTTCGACGAAACCGTCGAAGTTTCCTTCAAGCTCAACGTAGATCCCAAGCAGAGCACCCAAATGGTGCGCGGCACTGTCCGCTTGCCCCACGGCAGCGGCAAAAAGGTAAGGGTGGTCGTGTTCACAGAGCACGCCGACCAGGCTTTGGCGGCGGGCGCCGACAAGGCGGGACTGGATGACCTCATAAAGGAGGTTGAAGGCGGTTGGATGGATTTCGACGTGGCAATCGCCACTACATCCGCCATGAAGGAAGTCCGCAAGGTCGCCCGCGTTTTGGGCCCGCGCGGCTTGATGCCCAATCCCAAGAGCGGCACTGTTACCGACGATATCGTTTCGGCTATAAACGAAGTCAAGGCGGGGCGCGTCGAGTACAAAATGGACAAAACAGCCAATTTGACGGTTGTGGTTGGAAAACGCAGCTTCTCAGAAGACAAGCTTGTCGAAAACGCAAAAACGGCGCTTTCCAGCGTCGCCGCTGCTCGTCCCGAAACCATCAAGGGCAAATTCATCAACTCCGTAACAATCAGCTCGACTATGAGCCCGGGCGTTAAAATCGCCCTCAGCGAAGTTGCCGAATAACTAGAGAGGATTTTACCACAATGAGACCTGAAAAGAAATATCTCGTAGAAGAGGCACGCAATCGTCTTAGCGCGTCCGACTTCCTCTTCTTGGTTAATTTTACGGGCGTTACGGTTTCCGACGTCGCGGCTTTTCGCGCGGCTTTGGCGGCTGTTGGAGCGCAGTATCACGTAATCAAGAACTCCATATTAGAAATCGCTGCAAAAGAGCTTAACCTTCCCGACATAAGCTCGGCTCTCGCAGGCCCCACGGGCGTTATAAGCGGCGGCAGCGACGCCGCTGCTGTGGCTAAGGCGGTTTCCGAATTCTTTAAGACCCGCGAAAATTCCGAAATAAAGCTCGGCATATTCGACGAGAAGGTCATCTCAAAGGATGAGGTAATCCACTTGGGCAGCCTCCCGTCTCTTCCGGAAATGCGCGCAAAGCTGCTTTCGCTCATCAACACTCCCGCAAGCCAGTTGGTTCGCGTCGTGTTTATGCGCGTGGAAAAGCTCGAAGGCGGAGACGCCCCGGCTGCGGAACAAGCGTAGTGGAAAAGAATGTCGCCGCGTTCGGCTTTTTGGGCGGGACGCGCGCGATGCGGCTCGTCGGGCGGCTTGAAGCCTTTGGCGGATTATTTCTGAATTTTTCGCCTGGAAGCCCGAAAGAAAATTTAAAATTCCGCGGACCGCTTCTGCTGCGGTTTTGCGGACAAACCAAAAACAACTAACGAACATCTTAGGAGGAGAATTTCTCTTAAATGCCTTGTGAAAGGCGCTAAGAGTTCAAAGGAGAAAATAAAAATGGCAGACAT
>CALXLN010000111.1 GCA_944389215.1 uncultured Opitutales bacterium | reverse complement strand
CCCCTTAAAATATTTGCGCAGCGACAACGGTTTGTCGGATTTCACATCGACTCCAAGATATGCGCAAACGGTTTCGGCCTGCGTGGAGGTTCCCAACTCGGCCATAAGTTTTTTTGCATTTGCCTCTTTTTCGAAATCCCCGTCGCTATCGGATTCTATTTCAGCCCACGCCGAATTCCCGTCATAGCCCCTGTTGTGGGCGTAATATCTGATAACGCTCCAGAGTTCGCTCCAAGAAAGTTTTTTTCCGCAAGCCAGCACCTTTGCCGCCAAAAACCACGGATAGGCAGTCTTTGCGTTGTCGAGTTCATCGACCGCCATTACGTCTAAATTCAGCATCGCATCTCTAAGGCGCTTTATACGATTGCGGCGCGACGCTATGTTTTTGCGCATTCTGCGGAATCCGGCGCGGGATTTTGCCAAACAAGCGTCGTCGTCGAAAATTACAGTTCCCGCCCCCAGCAAAGTTGGGAAAATTCCGCCCGATTGTTTTTTAAACACGCTCCAACCTATTGAAGAATAGCCTATATCGAACGACAGTTCAAATTTGTTGGATTCTCTTAAATTATTCAAAATATTTATTGACATACAGTAATAATAATGCTGTATTGGTTATGGAATCAAGACAAAATTAGTAGCTCAAATTTGAACACTGCACGCTCATGCGGCACTTCAAATATGAAAGAGTTTTTCTTATTCTGCGGCGCGAAATTCGCGCCGCTTTTTTTATGGGAATCCCAAATTTTTGCATCATAAACAAGAACAGAGCCCAAAGATGCTTGACTACATTTTAACAATGGCGATATTTGTGGCTCTTATAAACTATGAACTGGATTTGCCTGATAATAGCCGGATTGTTTGAAATAGGCTGGCCGCTGGGATTCAAGCTCGCGCACGGCTCAAACTTAAAAATACTCTGGATTTCCCTTTCCGTGGTTTCAATGGCATTAAGCGGATATTTCCTGTACGTAGCGCAAAAAACCATACCCATAGGAACCGCCTATATTATTTGGACGTCGATAGGCGCAATAGGAACTTTTATAATAGGGATTGCGGCATTTTCCGAACCTCTCACTTTTACGAGGAGCTTTGCAATCATGCTGATTCTATCAGGAATAATAATCTTAAAAATCTCCGATTGACGATTAATTAAATTTAATTTGGCGCTTTATAACGGGTGGATCATGCTACGCTGAGCAATGCGCAAAGTTTACAGCAATTTTTTTATTCGCAACTCCCTATATTCAAACGTTGGGGAATTCTTCATATTCCCATTCTAGATAGTCCTGAATAAACTCTCCCAGCGAAAGCTCCAGATAGTCCGCCAAGACTTTGAGAGTTTTTAACGTATCTTCATCGATTTCAAACTCCACCTTTACAAACATGTATTTATTATTTGCATTAAATAAAAATATTCAAGTAATTAATATAAATATTTTATGTTACATAATAGTTATGGAATAATTATTAAAATCTAGCATAAATTAAATAATACCATGCAATTTATTACCATGCAAAATTAAATTCGCTTTTTTTTAGCCGCCACAGCGCGCCCAAAAGCTCCGCACATAATATCCGGCATCGGTATTTTCGATGGCAACCAATGCGCGCGCTTGCAGGCGGGCAAACAGATGGGCAAAAATACCCGTTTTTATTTCCTTCGTAAACGGCAAGGCTCCGGGCAAAACGCATGCGCGCTATTGCAAAAAGCTTTGCTTGTTCAATCGCCATCAGGACGGCATGCAAAGCCCCACCGCGCAGCTATCCAAATTTTTCGCACCGCGCGGCGACGGAATTCGCATGTAAACGAGAACCGCAAAAATGCTCCGCCCATCCCCAAGCAGACCGCCTATTTTGCCGGCACTGTTGGCGCCTTTGCCATGTTCCTCAAAGTTTTAGCAACCCTTTTCAGAGCGGTTTTACCACATTTTCAAAGCTTCCAAGCCGCTGTCGGAGCGGCTTTACTAGTTTCTTTTAAAGCTTTGATATGCTGGCGCACATAACATCGGCGGCTTTTTGCAAATCCGAGTCGGTATGTGCAGTGCTCATAAAGCATATTTCAAACGCCGACGGCGCAAGATATACGCCGGAATCGAGACACATTTTAAAAAACTTTCCATACAGCGTTGTTGAAGATTTTAAAGCTATGGAATAATTTTCAACGCGCTCTTCGTTAAAGAAAAATGAAAAAAGCGACGCCGCTTGCGGAGCCTGAATAGCTATTCCCTTTTCCTTTGCAGCCTCAGATACTGCGTTTACTATAAAAGAACTTTTGCGCTCCAATTCAGCGTATGGATTTGTCTCTAAGATATGCTCCAAAGCTGCGACTCCCGCCGCCATTGCAAGCGGATTTCCGCTTAAAGTTCCCGCCTGATAGACAGGCCCCAACGGAGCAATATATTCCATAATTTCCCTTCGTCCGCAAAAAGCCCCCACCGGAAGGCCTCCGCCTATGATTTTTCCAAGAGCGCAAAGATCGGGCATTACTCCCTCGCGCGCCTGTGCGCCGCCTGCCGCGACTCGAAATCCGGTTATGACCTCGTCGAAAATAAGCAAGGCTCCAAAGCGATTGCAGACGTCCCTTAAATGTTTCAAAAACCCGGCGTTTGGAACTATCAGCCCAACATTTGCAGGATAAGGCTCAAGAATGACGCATGCTATTTCTCCGCCATGTTTCTCAAAACACTCGTCTACCGCCGCCGTATCGTTAAACGGCAAGACCATTGTCAACTCGGCAAGAGCCTTTGGAACGCCCGCGGAATCAGGATTTCCGAAAGTCAGCGCTCCGCTGCCAGCCTTTACAAGCAAGCTGTCGACGTGCCCGTGGTAGCATCCGGCAAATTTGACTATTTTATCGCGCCCCGTATAGCCGCGCGCCAAGCGTATGGCGGACATTGTTGCCTCGGTACCGGAGTTTGTCATTCTTACCATTTGCGCGCATGGAATCATTTGATTTATCAGTTGCGCCATTCTAAGCTCGCTCTCGGAAGGCGTTCCAAAAGAGGTTCCGTTTTCCAGTGCGCGCGCAACGGCCTCGCGAATAATAGGACTGTCATGCCCGAACAAAGCCGGGCCCCATGTGCAAACAAAGTCTATCAAATCCTTTCCGTCGCAAGTGTGCAAATGCGCCCC
>CALXLN010000110.1 GCA_944389215.1 uncultured Opitutales bacterium | reverse complement strand
CATAAGCAGTCGGGTATACCCGACTGCTTATGCTCAACTTCCGCAAGCGAAAAGTCTTGACCAACTCTTACCGTCCTGAGTATCTTATAACCCTTGATTAACACATCGGGCATTGTAGAACATTTTTCCTTCTCTTTGCCCTCTTTTTTTTCTCCCATTCCACAATCTTTGACGTAGAGCGTGAAATTTTGAGGCAGGGCAATTGTTGGCGTAAACACAAATGTCGGTTAAATAGAGCGGGCAACACCAAAGTGGATGGAAGTTAGTGGAAGACGCCGGATTGGACTAGAACCTTCCATTTATGATTATTGCTTTAATGATTGCAAACTGCGCGATAAAAAAGGAGGGCGGGATATTGCATAAATTGCCTCAATGCGAGCGTGTCTTTCCCATCTTTCCATACGAGCGGCGCATTGCGATTTCTGGCTAGCAATTAAAAGGCTGTCAGGGAGGATTGCAGTCTTGTCAGGGAGGATTGCGGCCAATACTTTTATGCGCACATTGACCTAATCCCGGAAATGATAGAGATTTTTTTTTGAGGGGCTTACTCTTCTATTAATACGCGGTAAAACTTTTGCGGTTCGCCCTTGGGAAGATTTAACTTGTATGTGTTGTATGAAGAGTCGAGCGGAACTATTTCGAATTCCGAAATATTGCTCCAGTTCTTCATATCCGGACTGGTTTGGGGGATTATGTTTACAGACTTGCGCCCTTTCAGGGTCAGCGAGCCGCCTTCAATTTTAAAAATGCGGCGGTTTTCTCCTGAAACGGATATTTCTGGGGGCAACCCGAAGGCAAATTTTTCAAGGTTTGAAAAGCCGTCGTTCATCGGACTGGCAGAGGGGGCAGACGAATTCTCGTCAAGTTCTGGCATTGTTGCTTTTATCCACGCATTGTAGCCCAAGTCTCCGCGCAGCGATTTTACAAGCCTGTCTATATGCGCTCCGGCGGCGTTGCGCAGCTCTAAAAATTCATTGGGGTCTGGCATTATATAAGTTGAGTTTCTGCCTCCGGCGTTCGGTATTGAAACGTACTCTTTTATTTTTTCCAGCGTCTCGGCAGCTTGGGCGTCTTTTGTCTTCAATACCAGCTCTTCAAGCTTGGCATAATATTCATAGTCTTCGACTCCGTCGCGCAAAGCCTCGCTCCTGACGCTCGGTATCGGCGTATCAAGGCCGTATTTTTTGCCCGGATAAAGTATGTATCCGTCTCCGTTGGGATAGCGCGTGCGCTTTACGTTGCCGGGAGTTTCCGTCTGCGATATTACCGAGTGCGTTCCCCATTCAAGCGGATCCCATGTGTACCAGTCCACGCCCCAAAATTCGTATCCGGATATTTTGTATTTGAAACAGTAAAGCGGCAAAAGACGCTCCATGGCGTTGTATGGCGTGTCTAGGCACATTTGCCCGTCAGTTGTTGTGATAGCTTCGCTATTTTTTGTGATTTCGCCAAGTGTCGCCTCGTCCACTTGTCCTTGCACGCCTATTCCCCAAACGTCGATTTTCCCGTCCCATTCAGGTATATGGTACCATGTGCTGACATATATTTTCATGTCCGGCTCGACTTCGTGCAGCATATCGCACAGACCGTTCATTTGAGCGATTATCTTGGGGTCGGAATAGAACGGTTCGTCGCATATGTATTCCAAAAAGCGGTCCTGCCAGCCCTTGGAGCGCAAAAAGTCCATTCTGAGCCTGGCTGATTGCTGCGCGCGGCTTTTATAAGCGGGCGAGAGATGGTATCTGTCTATATTGTCGTACGGATATGAGCCTTCGTAAGGCGCCGCTCCGAGATAATTGTCGGGAGGATTCCCCCAGCCGAACTTTATCGAGCCATTCATGTATAGCCGCGGAAATTTTAGCTCCTCTATGTAATATTCGGCTTCAATTTCAAACTCCGAAAAATCCGCTGAAACATTTCCAGCCGAGTCAACGTAAAATTTAGGCTCAACCGGTACGATGTCCGGCGACAGCTTCCTTTGGGCCAAAAATTCGGCGACTGCCCGCGTGCTATAGTTTTTATATTGCGCTCCGGAGTAAGTCCTAAAATCGAACACTGCGGAAATCGGGGCTGAGTCCGCAAGGCAAAAGTCCCATACGTTTATGCAATACGGTATGCTCTTGATAAGTTCTCCTCCTGCGCGGATTTCAATATTGCCAGAATATAAACCGCTCTTCAGATTTTTTGGCGTTTTGAACGTCAGGTGGACGGCGGTTGTTTCAGATGCTTTTAAATCGAATGTCGATACAGGCAATATGGGGTCCGGATACATAACTCCCAGGCTTGAGGGCGGTATGCAGCTTTCGTAACTTTTATAGTCCGAAAAATTAAAGTAGTTGCTGACTGCATCGATTTTTACGTAGCCGACGACCCCTATTTGAGGTTCCGGAATGGCGGAGGCTGTTTCGGCGCTGGCGTCTCCGGAGGCTGTTTCGCCGCCCACCGGAAGTGCCGGAGTGGCTGAAACCGATATTCCTCCTTTGTATTCTCCGCAGCGCATGGCGATTTGCAGGTTTTCGTATTCGTTTGCAGCCATGTCCAGCCTGAAATTCAAATTGCCGTCGTATTCCGACGATTGGAAAACTTTTACAACCGATGGCACCTGCCATATTTTTAGCTCTTTGGAGCCGGTTTGTTCGTCTTCGGTTTCGTCGCTTGCGGATGCGAAAGAGAAACCGCCCATAGGAAGAATTTCCGCAAGTATTATGCCGTCGTATTGCCAATGCCCGAATGTGGACGTCAAATGAACTTGAAGCTCCGCCGTAGGATATGGATTCTTTATGCCGTCAATCATAAACATCCGCCACTCTTTAGACGACGATATATTTGTGCTATATCCTATAAATGACGAATCGGGCAGGGCAAGGTGCGCATAAGCGTTGCCGTTTGAGTCTTCGTCCACGGCTCTAGACCATCCCAATATTACGTAGCTTTTATTTTGCTGGACGGCAACTCCCTGCCTGAATCCGTACCATCCGCTGCCGTTTATAAAACGCAGTTGCGCGCATCTTGAGCCGAATTTCGCGTCCGATGACGAATAATACGCCAGTATGTCGGCGCCGTTATTTGAAACTTTCCAGTCCGAGGAAGTTTCAAAACTCGGATTTTTCAACAGATTTGCCGGAGAATTTAAAATGTCTTCGTAAGCGTCCAAATTAGACGGCAGTTGGGAGACTATTTCGTAATCGCTGAGAATCGAGCTGGATTGCCCCAGAATTGCGGAAAATTTCATATTCTTTCGCCCGCTGCGCAAATATATATTGAATTGCTTCAATGACTTTGCAGGAACGTTTCCGACGGGTATGAGAAGTTTTTCGCCTATTAGCAAAAACGATGTTTCAACTCCGTCTATTAATATCTTGTAGTCTTCTGCGTCAAAATATCCGTTTGCAAGGCGGGTTATTGGTATGGAACATAGCGCTGATTCCGACGGAGAATCCGAAAGATTTACCGCAGTGCACGTTATGCGCGCAGGCCATTGAGATTTGTCCAACTCCCATGTCTTGGCGGCGGTTATTGTTGAAAGTTTGCATTCTTCTGGCTGGGAAACCGTGTAGGAAATTCCGGGAACGACTCCTTCTATGGTAAATTCTATGTCGTCGTACCACGCCGTGCCGCCAGTGGAATACATTACGGTGCCAAATTGCAAGTATTGGGCTTCTTGCGGAAGAGTCCCTTGAAATTCAATTTTGCGCCAATCGAACGTTCCGCTATTGGAGTCCTTGTGTATGCCCCTGTCGGGAGAGCCTTGGTGTATGTAAAAGCCCGCGCGCTGGGCGACGTTTTCGCCCTTCACCCATCCGCTTATTTTATAATAAGCTCCTCTGGGCACTTGAAATCTTCGGTAAAAAGCAATCCATCTTTGTTCTCCTCCATCAAGAATTGTAGTCTTGAGGCAGCGCGAGCCGGTCCGGGCGGTGTCTTTGCACCACGTATTTATGTGAAGCGGCCCAGTTGAGGCGCTTACCCATCCCGCGGGAACATCAGTTTCGGCGGCTTGGGAGTCTTCAAACGAATCAAACGCAGAAGAATTTTCTGGCGAGATAGATACAGGCAATTCCCATGCGGACGAATTGTCGAAATATATCCACAGTTTAGTTTCCGCTTTTGCGGGGCATTTTATGGGTATGCTTATTTTCGATGACCCGGATAAAGTTTCTTCTGAACCCGAAATATAAAAAAGCAGTTCTCGCCCGTTCTCGCCCACTACGCGTATTGACTTGGTTTCTGCACCGGCGATTCCCAGTATGTCTGCGCCTATTTTTATTTGCCCGCCGTCTACATCGTAACTATTTATGTTCTCTATTTTCAGCTCCACGCGCTTTGCGCATGGATTTCCTCCGTCCAAATACAACGGGAAATGCCATGGCTGTGCGGCGGCGTATACGACTTGGATAGTTGCAATTAAAGCAAAAAAAATAGGGTATAAAAATTTTTTCATCGAGGGGCTGTTGCGGGAAATCAAATCCAATGCAAGTTGCTGAATATTAAAATAATCATTTGTGGTTTTGCAAGCGATTTTACCTTTGGGAGGGAGCCGCAACGCATCTTTCCCGAAATAAAAGCTTTCCCTAAATAAAACAAATCTTCTCCGGTAAAAGCTTTTCCGCAATAAAACTTTTAATTATTTTAATTTAGTTTCCGCCCTTGACAGCCTGTCGTTTATGGCAAGCCCGATTCCGGAATTTGACGCGCGTTGGCAGTAGAAGCCGAATTTCGAATTCTTGTCCAGCGCCCTTATAAGTTTGAATAGATTGTGGGCGCATTCTTCTTGACCACCGTTTTCGCTTAGCCAATAGTCTCGCTTTTTGGGGGAATCTGGCCTTTTTTGATATATAATCTCGCCCTCAAAATCCGGCGGTATTTCAGCCGGGTCGTCAAAAAGAATTAAACGCGATTTTGGCGCGTAATGGCTCTTTAACATTCCGGGCGCCTCGGGATGGGCCTCGTTTTTCTTTGGGGAGCGGTCTATTGCCTCGCCCAACGCTTTTTCTATTGCATCTGGCGGAATGGGGCCGGGACGCAAAAGCTTTTTGGGGGAGGATGTCATCATTACTATAGTCGATTCCACTCCGCATTTGCATTCGCCGCCGTCCAATACAAAATCTATCTTGCCGCCAAGCTGTTCGCGCACGTGGGCTGCGGTTGTCGGGCTTACGTACCCAAATGGATTTGCGCTGGGAGCCGCCAAAGGCAATTTTGTGGTTCTTATTAGCTGCGACGTTATCGGATGCGCAGGCATCCTGACAGCGACGGTATCGAGCCCCGCGGTTACAATGTCGGATATGCACTCACGGCGCTTGAGTATCATTGTAAGCGGCCCTGGCCAGAATTTGTCAGCCAATTTTTTTGCGTCGGCGTCGAAATATGCTATGCTTTCGGCCATATCCATGTCGCAAACATGCACGATTAGCGGATCTATAAACGGGCGTCCCTTTGCCTCGAATATTTTTCTGACGGCAGACGGATTTAGCGCATTGGCTGCAAGCCCGTATACAGTTTCGGTGGGTATTCCGCCGATTCCACCTTTGCAAATAAAATCAGCCGCCTCAAGCATTGCTTGGGACGGCTGTTGAAATTTATTCGGCATTACAAATGCAAGCTTTACAAAAGCTTTATTCGCAAGGCAATTACTTCATAAGAAGCATATTGCGGGCGTGTTTTACTGTCTTCTTTACGTGGCGCTGTTCCTTGGCGGTAAGGCCTGTAAACTTGCGCGGAAGAATCTTGCCGGTTTCGGTTACGTAGCGGCTAAGCGCCTCGGTATCCGTAAAGGTGAGTTCTTCTGCGTTCTTTTTCTTTGATTCTTCTGCCATGGTTGTATTTTTTTCTAAAAGTAAATAAATGGCGCGCCTGGAGGGAGTCGAACCCCCAACCTTCTGATCCGTAGTCAGACGCTCTATCCAATTGAGCTACAGGCGCAGGTTTATTATTTAAAGTTCATAGAAGATGTTTGCCGGATGCTTATTTGCAAGCTTTTTTTTCGATTTTTTGTTTTTTTATGAAATTTTTCAGTAGTGTTTGGAATTGGCAATGTTATGTTTTTGAATGTCGCGCGCTGTAAAAATGTATACGTGGCTTTTTTCTAAAATTATGCGTCAAATAAATTTTTTTTGACGTTTTTTATTCCTGTAGCGCATCAGGGAAAAACAAGCGAAATTTGGTACTAAATTTTCATAGATAGCATGTTTTTTATTGTTTGCTTGACGCATGGATTTATTGAGTCATTATTCTAACTTTAATTTTTAACAAATTGCGGACGGTATATCTTGCGGAAACATTTTCTCGGTCCGTCTGCTATGACAACTTTAAAATTATGAATACGAATATAGAAAACATCAGCGATACAAGAAAGAAGATAGCCGTGTCTTTTGACGCGGCGCAGGTGGCATCCGAAACGCAAAAAGTAACGGACGAGTTTGTCCGCAACGCCAAAGTTTCGGGTTTCCGTCCCGGGAAAGCTCCAAAGCCCATGGTGGAAAAACTCTATTCAAAGAATATCGCCGACCAACTTGAACGCTCGCTTACAAGCAAATCAATCGAAGCTCTAAACGCTATTAAGGATTTTGACCTTTACGCGGTTGTGGACGTTAAAAAAGACGAAGCAGACGGCGGCGTTACTCTCACTTTTACTGCGGATGTTTATCCGGACGTAAAACTTCCTGAAACTTTGGATACCAAAGTTGAACTCGAATCCGACGAAGCCACCGACGAAGAAGTCGAAAAAGCGGTCGAATACCACCGCAATCAGCGCGCCAAGTACGACGAAGTGTCGCGCCCAATCGTTAAGGGCGACTTTGTCCGCCTGGCGTACACGGGCAAGTTGGACGGCGAACCGCTTTCTCAGATACTTTCTGAAATGCCGATGTTTGGAGAGCAGAAATCTACATGGGAAGAAGCTGGCAACGCCGACGCTCCCGGAGTGCAAGGGGTTGTCCAGGGAATAATAGGCATGAGCAAGGGCGAAAAGAAAACGGTTTCGCACGAATTTCCCAAGGAATTTCCGAATGAAAAAGTTGCAGGCAAAACCGCAGAGTACGAGGTCGAAATACAGGAAGTCCGCCAAAAGAATCTTCCGGATCTCGACGCGGAATTTTTCAAGGCTTTTGATGTCGCCGATTTGGACGCCCTAAAGGAAAAAATGAGGCAGACGATTAAAAACGAAAAGAAAGCCAACAACGAAATTCTCAAGCGCCAGTTCGCCGTGGAACAACTTATGGCAAAGACAGATTTCCCGCTTCCTGAAAGCGCGGTCGAGGATGAGCGCAACTCTATTTTGGAAGAAATGATGATGCGCTTTATGTCTTCGGGAGCTTCCAGGGAAGACATAGAGAAGAATAAGGAGGCTCTCTTTGAAAGCGCCGGAAAAGAGGCACAGGGCAGGGCAAAGATGCGCGTATTCCTCAACCGCGTGGCAAAGGCGAACGACCTTAAAGTCGACAACGAGGATATGAGCAGAATGCTCTGGCAGGAATCCATGCGCACGCGCACAAAACCGGAAGAGCTTATCAAACAGCTCAGAAAAGATCCGGCCCGCGGAAACCGCATGCGCGCCGACGCGCTTTTGCAAAAAGCGATTAATTTTATCGCCGAAAAAGCCGAAATAACCATAAAGAAAGCGTAGTCCTACAAACCGATACGCAAGCGGCGCGCAGAAAAATGCGCGCCTTTTTTAGCAGGGCGGTTGTAGGCTTGAAAGCAGCATATTCAACGAAAAGGAAACATAATGGGAGAATATTATATACCTTCAGTTTTTGAGCGCGACGGGCGTTCCGAGCGCTCTTGGGACGTTTATTCAAGGCTTCTGAAAGACAGAATAGTTTTTATCGGCACTCCTATAAACGACGCCGTCGCAAACGCGGTTGTAGCGCAGCTTCTATTCCTTCAAATGGAGGACGCAAAGAAAGACGTGCATATTTACATAAACAGCCCTGGAGGCTCGCTTACTGCTGGAATGGCAATTTACGATACAATGAATTTTCTGCATTGCGACGTAGTTACATATTGCGTCGGGCAAGCCGCGAGCATGGCCACGATTCTTCTTGCAGCCGGCACCAAGGGCAAGAGGTATTCTCTGCCAAATTCCACCGTAATGATACACCAGCCATACGGCGGCGCCACGGGACAGGCAAAGGATATTTCAATCGCCGCCAACGAAATTTTACGCTGGCGCAAAAAGATAAACGAAATCCTTGCAAAATGCACGGGCAAGGAGGTTTCGCAAATCGAAAAGGATTCAGACAGAGACTTTTATATGACCGCCGACGAGGCTCTCAAATACGGCATTGTGGATAAAGTAATAGAGAGCAAGCGCGAAATTCAATAAAATGGGCAAGGATAATCGGTGCAGTTTTTGCGGCCGTTCGGCAAGCGATGCCGGGGGGCTTATTGCAGGGGTCGACGGGGCGTTTATTTGCCCGCAGTGCGTCGAAACTCTAAACAATGTGTTGGCTCTGCGGGCTGCGGAAGATAAACGGCGCAAGACGGCAAATATGCTGGATTTCGAGCTAAAGACTCCGTCTGAGTTGAAAGCCGCCCTCGACCAGTACGTAGTTGGGCAGGACGAGGCAAAAAAGGTTTTGAGCGTTGCCGTCTATAACCATTATAAGCGTTTGCGCGCGGAAGTATTGGGGGGCGACAAATCCTCCGAAGACGACGGTTTCGGCGATGTCGAGATAGAAAAGAGCAACATACTCCTAATCGGTCCCACCGGAAGCGGAAAGACATATTTGGCGCGCACTTTGGCTAAAATGTTAAAAGTGCCGTTTGCAATCGGAGACGCAACCACTGTAACCGAAGCGGGGTATGTCGGCGAGGATGTAGAAAACATAGTCTTGAATCTTTTGCGCGCCGCCGATTACAATGTGGAAAAGGCTCAATGCGGAATCATATACGTTGACGAAATCGACAAAATATGCAGGCGCACCGAAAACGTCTCAATAACGCGCGACGTTGGCGGCGAGGGAGTCCAGCAGGCTTTGCTTAAAATTCTCGAGGGAACAGTCTGCAACATTCCGCCCAAAGGCGGCAGAAAACATCCCGACCAAGAATATATAAGAGTCGACACCCGCAACATTCTATTCATTTGCGGCGGAGCTTTTGTGGGGCTCGACAAAATCATATCAAGACGCGCCGATGAAAAAGTTTTAGGATTTTCTTCAGCCTCGGCTGCCGAAAATAATTCGGCGAAAAAAAATGCTCTGTCGCGCGTGCAGCCTGAAGACCTCGTCCAGTTCGGGTTTATTCCGGAGTTTATCGGGAGACTTCCCGTCGTTTCGACGCTGAATCCGCTTTCAAAGTCGGATTTAGTCCACATCCTAACAAACACGAAAAATTCCTTGATACGCCAGTATACCAAACTTCTGGCTCTCGACGGAGCAAAGTTGAAGTTTACCGACGGTGCGGTCGAGGCGATTGCAGAAAAAGCTTTGAAATTCGGCACTGGCGCCCGCGCTCTGCGCTCTATTATGGAGTCGCTCATGCTGGATATAATGTACAAGCTTCCGGACGACAAATCGCGCCGCGAGGTAGTTATCGACAAGGATATGGTGAAATAACGGCTGGCGAAAAGCTTTTGTTCCTTAGCTGGGGAATTTAGTTCTGCCTAGGGGGCTTTAAGAGTTTACGTTTATAGTCGGCAATGATTTTTTTCGGAGACGTTCCATCCATGGGCGTCTTCGGTATTTTTTAGTTGCGTTTCCAGATGCGGATTGCTGCATTTGCTGGGTTGCGTTGGCGATAGCACTTGCTGCGTTTTTTGGAAACGTTCCTAATCATGGGATGTCTTCGTTTTTTTTAGCGCATAGACAGATACGGACTCTGCGGTGGGCATCTCTTATCATGTGTGTTTTGTTTGAAAGAAAAGTGCGCTGGACAAGTATTTTTTTTATGCGTTTGCTTCTTCGGAGTATGGCAGTTTAAAGCCTGAATAATCAACCCAGGTTTGAGTAGTTTTCCTTGCTTTTCCGGCATTGCGGAGGATGTTTGTATGGGGCAGCTTATTTTTCGGGGCGCCTCCTTTGGGGAGATGCAACCGCGCTTTTTAGGCTTTATTTTGTTCGGGAGTTTAATTTTTTGTCTGGCGCTTCTTCTCCGATTTGATTCTTGTAATAGGGAGATAGCATGTCCAAGTCATATAGCCCTTTTATCGGAGAACGCATTATAGTATCTTCTTGGGTTTGGGGGTACATGAAATACGTTATGCCGATTGCGCGCTTTAGAAGTTTGTAAAGTCTATTTTGCAGCGTATCGATATTCTGCATAACGCGCATATCTTGAATGCCTAGCATCGCGTGGGAGGCGTCGTAATATTGCGCAAATACAAAGTTTAAATTTTCGCTTTCCATATATAGGCTGCCGGCTACG
>CALXLN010000109.1 GCA_944389215.1 uncultured Opitutales bacterium | reverse complement strand
ATGGCGCAACGACAATTTCAACTTTAACTCCGCGGCAGCCGGTCGGCATTTTAGACAAAGTTCCCGCCACGGAGTTTTCGCCCTTTGAATCAAATATCCAGGCGGGAATTTTTTCCGATTTTATTTTTAGGGTCTCCTTCGCGGGCGAGCCGGATTTCGCCGAAATTGCGTTGGCGTCCAGGCGTATAGTTTCAGAGTCCATATTGTTTCCTGCTTCGGAGTAAGCCGAAAGCTGCGCCGTTAATAAGGCGGACATAAAGCAGGCGGCGGTTTTCCCAAACAATATTTTTCTAATTGTCATAGTTAAAAATTTTAACAAGGCAAAATGCAAATCCGCAATAAACAAAATTTGCATTTGCTTTTGCGCTGGTTGGAATGTTGATTTAAAAAACAATAAAACTAAATTGCCCTGCTTTTAATATGTCAACAAAATTTGAATGCGCGCGCAATGGCAAGGGCAAGGCTTGGCTTTATAAAAAAACAACGCTAAGAGTGGGAAGTTTTGGGGAGGGCCATTTTATTTTTTTGTGGATTGCGCCGTAAAAAAAAACGCCCCGTGCGTTCGGGGCGTTTTGCTTTTGCAATATTTTATTTAATACACAAACAAGAGTTCGGAATATTTTGGCAGCGGCCAGAGAACGTCGTCGACTTCAACTTCCAAAGCGTCCACTAGCTTGCGGAGCTCTTCCATGGCGACAATCGACTTTTGGGTGTCGTTTTTCGCAATAGTTGCTTCCAGCGCGCCGTTTGCCTTTGAAATATCGGAAACCAGTTTTGAAACCAGCTTGCCTTGAGCTTCGATTGCGGCGTTTTTGCCCCATTTTACGGACGACATCTCCGCAGAAGTTTTTGCCAGCTGTTCGAGGAACTTGATTGCCGCCGGCAGAATTATGGTCTTTGACATATTCAAGGCCAAAGATGTTTCTATGCGGATTTTCTTTTCGTATTCTTCCATGAACACTTCGTAGCGGGACTTCAATTCCTTGGAGTTGAAGACGCCGTACTTTTCAAACAATTTTATGTTCTTGGGATCCAGGAAGGGCTTTAAAGCGGCGGGCGTATTGGGAAGGTTGGGCAAACCGCGTTTTGCGGCCTCCTTTTTCCATTCGTCCTTGTATCCGTCTCCGTTGAAGATGACGCGCTTGTGCTTCTTGACGATATTTTGCAAAATCTTTTGCAGGCCGTTGTGGAAATTTTCCGGCGGAAGGGCTTCCAGCTGTTCGGCGATTTCCGCGAACGCGTCGGCGACAATCGTGTTGAGAACTATATTCGGGCTTGCGCACGACTGCGAAGAACCCGCCATGCGGAACTCGAACTTATTGCCGGTAAATGCGAACGGGCTGGTGCGGTTTCTGTCCGTGGCGTCGCAGGGAAGCGGAGGCAGGGTGTCCACGCCGATTTTTATTACCTTGCTGTTCTTGGAGGATTTCGCCTCGCCGGCTTCAAGCTGGTCGATTATGTCGCTTAGCTGTTCGCCGAGGAATATTGATATAATCGCCGGGGGAGCTTCGTTTGCGCCTAGCCTGTGGTCGTTGCCCGCGCCGGCAGTTGCGGAACGCAGGAGGTCGCTATGTTCGTCGACCGCCTTTATGACTGCGCACAGCGTTGTTAGGAAGAGCGCGTTCTCATGCGGATTTGTTCCGGGATTGAGCAGATTGCGGTCGCCAACCGAAATCGACCAGTTGTTGTGCTTGCCGGAACCGTTTATGCCCGCGAAAGGCTTTTCGTGAAGCAGGCAAACTAGGCCGTGTTTTTCCGCAGTGTTGCGGAGAGTTTCCATGACCATCATATTGTGGTCGATGGCGAGATTTAGCTCTTCGAATACGGGCGCTATTTCAAACTGCGCCGGAGCAACTTCATTATGGCGCGTCTTTGCCGGAATTCCGATTCTCCAAAGCTCTTTGTCTACGTCGTGCATAAAGCTTATAATGCGCGGCTTTATCGAACCGAAGTAGTGGTCTTCAAGTTGTTGGTGCTTTTGCGGCGGCGCTCCGAAAAGAGTTCTGCCTGTCTGCATCAAGTCGGGGCGGAGCATGTAGAGGTTTTTGTCGACCAGGAAATATTCCTGTTCAGCTCCGAGGGTTACGCTTGCGTGGTCGTTGCAGTTTGGATCGAAGCACTTTACCAAGCGCTTTGCCTGTGTGCTTAAAACTTGTATTGAACGCAATAGGGGCGTTTTCTTGTCGAGAACTTCTCCCGTGTACGAACAGAACATTGTTGGTATGCAGAGTGTGGCAACTCCTCCAACGCGGTTTATAAATGCCGGGCTTGTCGGGTCCCAGGCTGTGTATCCGCGCGCTTCAAATGTGGAGCGCAGGCCGCCGGACGGAAAACTTGAGGCATCGGGTTCACCTAGTATCAAGTTTTTCCCAGAAAACGTCGCTATTGCGTTGCCGTCGGGGGTCGGTTCCAAAAAAGAATCGTGTTTTTCCGCGCTGGAACCGGTCAACGGCAAAAACCAGTGCGTATAGTGTGTTGCCCCGCGGCTCATCGCCCAAATTTTCATTGCGTGCGCAACATCGTCGGCCACCGCCTGGTCCAGCGGAACTCCCAATTTAATCGTCTCGCGCAATCTCTTATAGATGGGTTTTGAGAGGTACGCTTCCATGGTTTTGAGACCGAAGCTGTCAACTCCGTATTCAGCTTCTATGTTATAGGGCTTAATCGAGTCTTCGACCGAGATCTTGTTTCCCGCTATCTTGGACAATGCCTGTTTTCTTGGATTCATCTAATTTCCTTTGCTATTGGTAAATTTTTTAAACTATGCTTTCGGTTAAAGCAGATAGTATGCCAATTTTTTTGCAACAGTGGCCGCGCTCTATAAAATACTGACAACAGACAATGAAAGATGTACCGATTTTGTCAATTTCCAAAAAAGTTTTATATAAGAAAAAACTACAAAATTGTAGCGACTGTTTTTGCAATTACGACAATTTTGTAGTTTTTTTGCCGCCAAATTGTAATAATAAAAAAACCACAAAATTGTTTTTTTATTAAGTCGTTGATTTTCAGTTGTTGGATTTGTCTATTCCCAAAATTGGCACGATATTTGCTAGCATAATTGCACAAATCAATACAAATATGCAAGCAACTCAAAATAGGAATTCGTATTATCCCCGTCCCCAGGGGCTGTACAACGCGCAAAATGAACACGACGCTTGCGGCGTCGGGTTAGTAGCAGACATAAATAACGTCTCAAAACACGACATTGTTGAGAATGGGATTGAAATTTTAAACAGGCTAATGCATCGCGGAGCCGTAGGCGGAGATTCGCAAACGGGCGACGGCGCTGGCATTCTTGTCCAGATTCCCGATGAATTTTTTAGGAAATCCGTATTGGGGCTTCCAGCGCGCGGCGGATATGCAGTTGGAATGCTTTTTTTGCCTGCCGATATTCAGTTGGCGCAAAAGTGCAGGCAGATTATCGAGGATGTCGCCGCGGAAGAAAATATGAGGGTTTTTACGTGGAGGAGCGTTCCGGTGAACCTTTCTGCAATCGGCGGGATGGCGTTGGAATCGTGCCCGCGCATAGAGCAGGTTTTTATTTTGCCAAATTCCCCATACGCCGATTCGGCGGATTTCGAGCGGGCGCTTTACGTGTTGCGCCGCCAGATTGAAAAGCGCGTGGACGCTGAAACCTCCGCCGGAGACACTTTTTACGTCTGCACGCTTTCGAGCCGGACAATCGTTTACAAGGGGCTTTTGAACGCGCCGCAGCTGCGCGCGTTTTATCCAGATTTGTCGGACCTGTCTTTTAAGAGCGCCTTGGCGATAGTCCACCAGCGGTACAGCACCAATACTTTCCCGACTTGGCAGCTAGCCCAGCCGTTCCGGTATTTGGCGCACAACGGCGAAATCAACACTTTGCGCGGCAATATAAATCAAATGCGTTCGCGCGAGACGCATTTTGAATCTCCGCTATTTGGCCAAAACATCAAAAAGGTGATACCTGTAATACGCGAGAACCAGAGCGATTCCGCCTGCCTTGACAACGCTGTGGAACTTTATTACTCTGCTGGCAGGTCGCTGGCGCACACAATGCTTATGCTCGTGCCGCAGGCGTGGGGAAAGAACTTTTACGTAAGCAAAGATATACAGGGGTTTTTTGAATACAATTCTGGGCTTTCCGAACCATGGGACGGCCCTGCGGCTTTGGCGTTTACCGACGGCGTAAACGTTGGAGCTCTATTGGACCGAAACGGATTGCGCCCCGCCAGATATACTCTCACCCGCGGCGGGCTTTTCGTTCTGGCTTCCGAAACGGGAGTCCTTGAAATTCCGCCGTCGGAGGTCGTCAAGCGCGGCAGGCTCGGCGCCGGCGAGATGATATACATTGACATGCTCAAGCACCGCATCGTCTACGACAAGGAAATTAAGACGATTGTCGCGCGTTCAAAGCCGTATCGCAGGTGGGTAAACGACAACCGCATAACATTGAACGGAATTTTCGAGTCAGTGCCCGAACCCATTGTGGGAGAAAATCTCATACAGCGCCAGAAGCTGTTCGGCTACGGTTACGAGGACTTGGATATGGTTTTGCGTCCGATGGCGGAGACTGCGCACGAACCCAACGGTTCAATGGGCAACGATGCGTCCCTGGCGGTGCTTTCCGAAAAGCCGCAGTTGCTTTACGACTATTTTAAGCAGCTTTTTGCGCAGGTTACCAATCCGCCGATAGACCCGATTCGCGAAGAGCTTGTGATGAGCCTTATGACATACATAGGCAACCAGGGCAACACGCTAATAGAGCTTCCGGCGCATGCGCATTTGTTGAAGCTTCCGCGCCCGATTTTAGCAAACCGCGACGTCGCGTGCCTTTGCTCATCTAAGGTTGAGAATTTCCAAGCCGAGCGCATTGTTGCGGAATTTTCCGCAAGCGGCGGAGCCGCCAGCTTGGAACAGGCTCTCGAGCGAATCTGCAAGGCCGCCGAAGACGCAGTCGGCGCAGGCAAGAGCGTTATAATTTTAAGCGATAAAAATTTGTCATACGGCTTTGCGCCAATTCCGATGCTTTTGGCGGTCGCCGCCGTAAACAGGCATTTGCTCGACAAAAATATGCGCACGAGCGCCGGCATTGTGGCGGAAACAGGAGAAGCGCGGGAAATTGCGCATTTCGTTTTGCTGCTTGGATACGGCGCTACGGCGATAAATCCGTATCTTGCAATAGAGACAATCGCCAATATGGTCGAGAATTCCCAGATAAAGGGCATAGACGCCACCACGGCGGTGGAAAACTACATTGCCGCAATATGCAAGGGCATATTGAAAGTAATGTCAAAGATGGGAATTTCCACTTTGCGCAGCTACAGGCAGGCGCAAGTATTCGAGGCAGTTGGATTGGGCAGGGAGCTGGTTGACAAGTATTTTGCGCCTACAGCTTCGCGCATCGGCGGGATAGGTTTGGAAGAAATCGCCCGCGAAACACTGCAGCGCTACCACGACGCCCACTATCCGCGCCCGAATTTCGAGAATGTATTGGAGAACGCCGGCAAATACAAGTTCAGAAAGGGCGGCGAACACCACCTATGGACTCCCCAAACAATAACTTTGCTTCAGCGCGCAGTGCGCGAGAACGACGAATCAAAGTACCGCGAATACGCGTCTTTTATAAACAACCAGGCTGAGCACTTGTGCACTTTGCGCGGGCTATTCAAGTTTAAGGAAGTTCCTGCAATTCCACTAGACGAGGTCGAAAGCGAGGAGTCTATCATACGCAGATTTGTTACAGGGGCTATGAGTTTCGGCTCGATAAGCCCAGAGGCGCACGAGACAATCGCAATCGCCATGAACCGCCTTGGCGCGATGAGCAATTGCGGCGAGGGCGGCGAGGATCCGCAGCGCTACAAGACTGCCGGCACGCGCGACGACAAATCCAGCGCCATCAAGCAGGTTGCCAGCGGAAGGTTCGGCGTTACCGCGGAATATTTGGCAAACGCCCGCGAGCTTCAAATAAAGATAGCCCAGGGAGCTAAGCCCGGCGAGGGCGGCCAGCTTCCAGGGCATAAGGTTAACGATTTAATTGCGCGCGTGCGCCACGCCACGGCGGGGGTTACTTTGATTTCGCCGCCGCCGCACCACGACATCTATTCAATAGAAGACTTGGCGCAGCTGATTTACGACTTGCGCAATTCCAACGAGCAGGCGAGAGTTTCCGTTAAGCTTGTGTCCGAGGTCGGAGTGGGAACTGTCGCCGCGGGAGTCGCAAAGGCAAAAGCGGATGTCGTTTTAATAAGCGGCCACGATGGCGGCACTGGGGCTTCGCCGCTTACCAGCATAAAGTACGCGGGATTGCCTTGGGAGCTCGGCTTGGCGGAAGTCCAGCAGACTTTGCGCCTTAACCGCCTGCGCGACAAAATCCGCGTTCAGGTTGACGGTCAGCTGAAGACGGGCAGGGATGTGGTCATAGGAGCCCTTTTGGGCGCGGAGGAGTTCGGCTTTGCCACAACCATACTTGTAACTCTCGGCTGCGTGATGATGCGCAAGTGCCACGACAATTCTTGTCCGGTCGGGGTTGCGACCCAAGACGAGCGCCTCAGAAAGTGCTTTAAGGGAAAGCCAGAACATATTGAAAACTTTTTGAGGTTTATCGCCCGCGAAGTCCGCGAAATTCTTGCCGGCCTTGGGCTGCGCTCAATCGACGAAGCAGTCGGCAGAAGCGATTTGCTCGATACCGACACTGCAATAGAATTTTGGAAAAACAGGAATTTGGATTTCTCCAAGATTTTTGCGCGCGTTGGCGACGCGTCTCTGCCATTGCGCAGCTCGGGTCTTGCCCCGCGAGAATTGGATGGGGCTTTCGACCGGAAAATTTTGGAGCAGGCTGGCAGAGCCATTGAAACTGGAGAACCCGTGGAAATTGAAATGGCAATACACAATTTCGACCGCAGCGCCGGCGCCATGCTGAGCTCGCGCGTTGCAAAAAAGTACGGCAACGCAGGTTTGCCCGACGACACCGTAAAGGTAAGCTTCAAGGGCGTTGCAGGGCAAAGCTTTGGCGCGTTCCTTGCCGCCGGAATAACTTTCGATTTGCAGGGCGAGGCGAACGATTATGTCGGCAAGGGATTGTCGGGCGGACATATTGTTGTAAGGCTTTCTCCGGACGCGAAAATAGACAGTTGCGACAACTCGATTGCCGGCAATGTAATAGGATACGGCGCCACGAGCGGCAAAATTTATATAAACGGATTGGCGGGCGAGCGCTTTGCGATACGCAATAGCGGCGCGAATTTTGTCGTGGAGGGCGTGGGCGACCACTGCTGCGAATATATGACCGGCGGCAGGGTCGTTTGCCTCGGAAAGACAGGATTCAATTTCGGGGCAGGCATGACCGGCGGATTTGCTTACGTTTATGACGAGCTTGGCAATTTCGACATGCGCTGCAATCTGCAGTCCATAGACTTGGAAAGCGTCAAAGAAGGCTCGAGCGACGAAATAGAACTAAAGGATATAATTTCCGACTTCTATTCAAAGACGCTCAGCGCCCGTGCAAGAGCCATCTTGGACGATTGGGAAAACGAGCTTCCAAAGTTCGTAAAGGTATTCCCCGTCGAGTACAGAAAGGCTCTAGGCAAGCTAGTCCACGGCGACGAGGTAAACGCAAACCAAAAGCACGAAAGCGTATAAAAATATGTCTGGCGAATTTTTGGATATTGCGCGCGCTAATCCGGGATACAGGCCGGAGCGCGCCTCGGATTTCGACGAGGTCGAAAACAGGCTGGAGCCTTGCGAAATAAAGGTTCAAGCTTCCCGCTGCATGGGATGCGGAATACCTTTTTGCCATGGGGCGGGCTGTCCGCTTGGAAACTCTATTCAAGAGTTCAATAAGGCTGTCCGCGAAGACAGGCTGCGCGACGCCTACTTTTTGTTGTCGCAGACTTCTCCGTTCCCAGAATTTACTTCGCGGGTATGTCCGGCTCTTTGCGAGGCGGCTTGCTGCGCGGGAATAAATTTTGATTCCGTAGCAATTCGCCAAATTGAATACGAAATTATTGAAAACGCATTCAAAAAGGGGTATGTGGAGCCTTTTAAAACGCGCATCCATACCGGAATGCGCGTTGCGGTAATCGGTTCGGGACCGTCGGGGCTTGCTGTGGCGGAGGCTCTAAACAAATGCGGGCACGAGGTCGTAGTTTTTGAAAAGAGCGAAAATTTCGGCGGGCTTTTGCGGTATGGAATTCCAGATTTCAAACTTAAGAAAAGTGTCATAGAGCGCAGGCTCGATGTATTGAGAAGTTCGGGAATTCTGTTTGAAGGCGGGGTAGAGATAGGAAAAGACATTTCCGCCGAGTATTTGCGCAGGAAATTTGACGCCCTATGCCTGTGCTTGGGAACGCAAATCCCGCGCGGATTATCTGACGATGTTCCCGGAAAAAACCTTTCAGGAGTGCATTTTGCCCTTGAATATTTGGGCGCGCAGCTGCGTTTTAATTCGGGGGAATCTAAAACTTTGGAAATATCGGCAAAAGACAAGAAAGTTCTTGTCATAGGCGGCGGCGATACGGGTTCGGATTGCATGGGAACGGCTTTTAGGCAGGGCGCCAAGAGTGTTACGCAAGTGGAGATACTTCCCAAGCCTCCTGCGAACCGCCACCGTTCCACGCCGTGGCCGCAGTGGCCATATAAGCTGCGCACATCCAGCAGCCATCTAGAAGGCGGTGAGCGACTTTGGGCGGTTAATGTAAAAGAAATTTTAGGGCGCGGCGGAAAAGTTAAATCGGCGACTTTGGCGCACTGCGATTGGTCGGAAGACTCAAGCGGGCGACCAAAATCTTTCGTAGAACGCCCAGGCGGCAGGTTCAAAATAGACGCAGACTTGATTTTGTTGAGCATGGGGTTTGTCGGCGTGCCGCAAAGCGGGCTGGTAGACGGGCTTGGCGTAAGTTTGACTCCGCGCAATTTGATTGAAGTTGACGGGAACTTTTCGACTTCCCGCAAAGGAGTTTTTGCTTGCGGAGACTGCGTGTCTGGGCCGTCGCTAGTGGTAAGGGCAATAGCTTCGGGAAGAAATTTAGCGAGTCGTGTTGACAGATATCTAAAAAATATCATAAAGCCATAATTGTATATATGAGCTTGCATGTAGAAGTAGCCGTTTTAAATAAAATCAGCCATTTGGTCGCGCGCAGAACGTCCATAACCGAAATGCTTCAAGAGGTTCTGAAAATTCTGCACGTCGAAATGGGACTGGTTCGCGGCACGGTAACTCTAAGGGAAGGCGATGTCCTTGTGATAGAGGCGTCCGAAGGCTTGAGCCGCTCGGAGATAGACCGCGGCCTTTACCGAGTGGGCGAGGGTATAACAGGCTCGGTTGCCGCGCAGGGCAAGGGCAGGATTATTCCCGACATTTCCAAGGAAAAAGGTTTTCTTAACAGAACCAAAGCCCGCGACAACCAAGCGGGGGTTGCCTTCATATGTGTTCCGATAATATACAAGGACGATATAATCGGAACTTTGAGCATCGACAGAAAAGTAAAGCCCGACACCGATTTAAAGGCGGACTACCATTTGCTGGACACAATCGCCAATATTATGGCGGACGCCATATTTGCCGCCTATTCCGCGCACGAGGAGCGCGAAAAGCTTGAAAGCGAAAGCCGCGCCCTGAAATTGGAGTTGGAAAACAAATTGCGCCCGACCGAAATCATAGGCAACTGCAGCAATATGAAGAAGGTCTATTCAATGATTTCAAAAGTTGCAGCCTCCAATGCAACTGTTCTCATAAGAGGCGAATCTGGAACTGGAAAGGAACTTGTCGCAAAGGCCATACAAAAAAATTCGTCGCGCGCGGAAAAGCCGTTCATTGCCGTAAATTGCGCTGCACTTCCGGAGGGCCTGATAGAGAGCGAACTTTTCGGCCATGAAAAAGGCTCTTTCACAGGCGCCATAAACCGAAAAATCGGCCTTGCCGAACTTGCCAACACGGGAACATTGTTTCTCGATGAAATCGGAGACCTTTCCCAGCCAATGCAGCTGAAACTCCTGCGTTTTATTCAGGAGCACACGTTTTACCGCGTGGGCGGAAACGAGGAGCGCAAGGTTGACGTCCGCATAATAGCCGCAACCAGCCGCAATCTGGAGGATATGATTGCGAAGGGAGATTTCCGGGAAGACTTGTACTACCGCTTGAATGTATTCCCCATTTATATGCCGGCGTTGCGGAACAGAAAGAGCGACATAATCTTGCTCGCAGAGTATTTCCTAAAAAAGTATTCGCAAATCCACAACAAGCCGATTTTGCGGATATCGACTCCAGCCATAAATATGATGACAACCTACCATTGGCCTGGAAATGTGCGGGAGCTTGAAAATTGCATAGAGTACGCCGTCTTGAACACATCCGACAACTTTATTAGCGGATACAATCTTCCCCCGTCTTTGCAGACAGCCGAAGGAACGGAGACTTCAATTATTCCGATATCTTCAGAGAACGGAGACTACGAATCGATGGTGGCTTCGTTTGAGAAAGAGTTGATTGTTGAGGCATTAAAAGTAAAACGCGGCAACGCTAGCGCAGCCGCAAAACACTTGGGGGCGACCCAGCGGGTCATATTGTACAAAATAAAAAAGCTTGGAATAGATCCGAGTCTCTACAAATAGCAATTTCCGCCCAAAATCTCAAAACGTCCGGAGATTAGTTTGCCAAGCTTTCCAATCGGATGGGGATGGCGGAGCCGGGATGTTGCCGGCAAGACTAAGCAAGCGGACTCAATCTGGAGTATTATATGGGGCTTGCGGAGCGGGAATGTTGCAGGCAAGGCTAAGAATGATGTTGGCAAATTTGAATCCGTGCGCGGGAAGCGGTGGCGGATTCAATTTTGGTTTGCGCGCATTTTTTTTGCATATCTTTATCTTATGCAAATTCTACTTTTTTTAATTCGAGCCTTTTATGCTTGCCGCAGCGCGCCGAAAAGAAGGAGCAACGCTGCATGGAACGGATAGCCTTTTATGCTTGCCGCAGCGCGCCGAAAAAAAGAAGCATCCCGCATGGAACAGATAGCTTTTTATATTTGCGCCGCAGCGCGGAAGCGCAATTGCCTTGTAAACGGAAGTTGACCTATGCTTTGGGGTATGTTGCCGCGCAATAAAAAAACGGCGTTTCCTATTGGATAGACGATAAAAATTTTTCCCTGTCCACGATAAATCTTATATGTTCGGATTTTCCTATCAGGGCATTTTTAGAGTCTACCGCCTCTATTTCAAACGTCAGTTTTTTCCCTTCGGATTTTACGAGAGTCGCCGTAGCGGAAACAGTTTCGCCAATTTTCGACGGCTTTAGATGGGAGGCGCTGATAAATCCTCCAACCGTGGTTTTTCCTTTGGGAACTATCTCCATTGCCGCGAGCATGGCTGCGTTTTCCATTAGCGCAATCATTGCGGGAGTCGCGAATACGGGCATGTCGCCGGACCCCATTTTTTCGGCGGTATTATTTTCGTTTACTTCGCACGTTGAAGTATGTGATATTTGCATGGGAATGTGTCTTTATTGTTTGCGGATTGAAAATTCGCATCCGCAATATTGCTGGTTGTAGAATCCATATTCTCTGAGCAGTTGGCTGCGGCGTTCGGAGAGTCCGCCCTTGCGCCAGTTTTGAGCCCAAAAAAACGTTTGCGGATATTTTTTTGCCGCCAGTTCGCCCGCCGAATTTATCTGGGAAATATCTTTCCAGCGCGACGATGCAAGGGTTGTTGCAAAAACTTTAAAGCCGTTTTCAGCGGCGTATTTTGCCGTCGCCAAAAGCCGAATTTCAAAACATTTTAAGCAGCGCGCGCCGCGTTCGGGCTCGCATTCAAGGCCTTTTACAGACTCGAGCCAAGGTTTGTGTTCTGAGTCGGCCTCGACATATTCCAATCCCAACATTTCTGCGTGCCGCATGCTTTCGTCGCGGCGCTTTTGGTATTCTTCCCTCGGGTATATGTTCGGGTTAAAATAGAAGAGCGTCGGGCGCGCGGAGTTTGCAAGCAGGCATTCCACAATCGCCGAGGAACACGGCGCACAGCAGCAATGCAACAAAATTTTCTTTTCTCCGAAAGGAATCTCCAATTTTGGCGGATTAAATTTTTTCACAGGCTTGGCTACTTTACTATTACAACAGGATTTTCTTTATTCGGGCTTCTAGGGGAAGCTTCTCCTATCGTATTGTTTTTCAAAGTTACGTTGTCGGCGTATATTATGCGCAAGGCGGCCTTATTCCAGCCTTCAATGGTATTATTTTCAAGCCATATATTTTTGCGCTGGGCGGGAGGCTGCTTTTGATGCTCGCAGGCAAATACTATGGTGGCGGCTTTGGGGGATTCTTCGTACGAGCCGTAAAAGCCGCAGTCTTTAAATAGCGTATTGCGAATTGTTACGTTTTCGGCGAGAAATCCCTCCGGCCATCCGGCTTCGTTAAACGCCGCAATTGCCTCCGCACTTTGGGCTATGAATTTGCAGTTTTCAATCAGCACATTCGAGGTTTTCAAGAATACGCCATAGCGGAAATTGTCCTCAAAAACGCAGTCCAGTATGACAGTTCCCTTGCCGCGCGATACGTTGTATATTGTAGTCGACTTCATTTTGTCGAAGCCCAGCGGAATTTCGGGAACATCCCTGTCGAATGTGATGGCTCCGGCTTTCTTGTCGAACTTTGCGACTTTTGCCCTAAAAATTATTTTCCCATCCCCGCCTGTGAACAGAACAATATCGTCTCCGTCGTCGAACATGTCGGGCGAAACTTTTCTCGGAGGCTCGTTTTTCCTGACTTTTATTCCAACCTTAAAAGTCCGGTTATCCACGCGTTCGTGGAGAAATACGCCTACTTTATAGGTGTTCATCGTATCGTCTCCGACTCCCTTGACGTAGCATTTTTCCATCCATACCCCATTGCGGTTATTTGCCATGTGGAATCCGTCTGCGTTGGTTGAAAATACCTCGCCCTGGGCGGGTTCTATGCGGCAGCCAAGAAAATTGAGGTTCAAGCAGCTGACTCCGGTAAACGCCCCGGCATTGGAAGAGTTTATGGTTATGTTTTCGCAAGTTAAGTTTTCGGCTGCGTAGATGGACACTGCATTGTTGCCGTTGCGCGCGGAATTGCGCCAAAGCATGCCCACTTTTGTCTTTGCCATTTGTTTATCGCCCCGGTTGCTGATGTAAATGCGGTATTTTTTCCCGTCCAGATGCTGGACTTTGCCCACAGAATAGTTCCCGTATGTGCCGGGAGCGTGGCGCGGGGGATTGTTTTCGTCGAGAAAATAGCAGAAACTTGATTTTGCGGTGGAAGTGAAGATTTCTTCGTCCGGGGTTGGGTATCCGTCGAATATTTCAACATCGACATAATTCATAGAGTCTTTGCCTGTATTTATTACTTTTCCAAACGAAGCCGGACGAACCGAATTGTCGAGAATGATATTGCGGATAATCGTGTTTTTGCAGTGGCGCGCATTTATGAATTTATTTAGCGGCTTGTGCATAAGAATCTTTGCCCCGTTGCCGTCCAATACGAAGTTTTCCGCGCCTTCAATTATAAGAGCTTGGGAATTTCTGTCGGTGTTGCCAAAATCTATTATGTCGTAGGTCCCTTTTTCTAGAAGAAGTTTTACGTTGCCGCGTTTTTTCAGGGTGTCGATGGCCTTTTGCAATGCGGCGCGGTCGCATTTGCCATCGTTCGGAATTGCCCCGAAATCAGAGGCTTTGACGACAGTCGGAGTGTCTATTTCCCTAAGAGGCGCTGGCCGGGGAAAGTTGCCGTCTTTGGCGGAATACGGAAAAGTTCCCATTTCCGGCGGAACCGAATTTTGAGCCGCGAGAGATTGAAGCGCAAGGAGCGCGAGGGTTACGGTAAAAAAGTTTTTCATGGAGGTGTTTGATTTTTGTGGTTGTTTTTATGAATATATGTAAAAGCGGAATGTTAAAAAATAAAAGAACGGCAAACAAAAATGTTTGCCGTTCTTTCTAAAAATTTCTTGCGCGAAACTTATTCGGCAGCTTCCACGGAAACTTTCCTATGCGCGCCGTCCCATTTTACGGTGCCGTCCTTGAGGGCGAAGAGAGTGTAGTCTCTTCCCATTCCGACATTGCTTCCGGGATGGATTTTAGTGCCGCACTGGCGGATAATGATATTGCCCGCCAATACAAATTCTCCGCCAAACTTCTTCACGCCGCGGCGTTTTGAAGTTGAATCGCGTCCGTTCTTGGCTGCGCCCTGTCCTTTTTTGTGTGCCATTAGTATAACCCTTTCTTACGCCTTGATGGCTTCTACTTTTATGACGGAAAGTTCCTGGCGATGTCCCTGCTTGCGCTGGTAGCCCTTGCGGCGTTTTTTCTTGATGATAACCACTTTCTTTCCGCGCTTGTTTTCGAGGATTTTTGCGGAAACGCTCGCACCGTCAACATAGGGAGCGCCAAACTTGGCGTCCGCGCCTTCGCCGACCATAAGGACTTCCTTGATTTCCACTGTGT
>CALXLN010000108.1 GCA_944389215.1 uncultured Opitutales bacterium | reverse complement strand
AGTCATAGGTCCGGACGGGAAACAATTGGGGATTATGACACCCTACGAAGCATTGGCAATTGCAAGGCGCAACGGTCTGGATTTGCTTGAAGTGTCGCCCACTGCCGAACCTCCAGTCTGCCGAATTTTAGATTACGGCAAGTATATGTACGAGGAATCTAAAAAGCAAAAGTCGCACAAACAAGTGGCGGTAAAGGTAAAGGAAATAAAACTGCGCCCCGCCATAGAAATAAACGACTTCATGACGAAAATCCGCAACGCCGAAAAATTTCTTTTCCAAGGCAACAAGCTGAAAATTACCCTCATGATGAAGGGGCGCGAAATGGAATACAAAGAAAAAGCCTTTGATGCCGTAAACAGAGCTTTGGCCGAGCTTTCACATATAGGCCATGCAGACGCCGAACCGCGCCTAATGGGAAGAAATATAAGCGTGTCTATGTCTCCGGTTCCGCAGAATCAGCGCAAGCTTAAATATTCGCGCGAAACAGATGCAGTTCCGGAAGACGACTCTTCCGACTCCCAAGAATAAAAAAATATGCCGATTCTATCCAGACGCAATTTCCTATTGGGAATGCTGTTTCCGAGTTTTGCAGCTTCGGAACTGTTCGCGTTGGATATAAAAGGCATAGACTACATGCCTATTTCGGAACTGGCGCGCACCTGCGGAATGCGCTATAAGACAATTTCTCCAAGGAAAACCCAAACCGTTTACAGCAAATATTCGCGGATGACGTTTTCGGTAAACGACCGCAATATGAAGCTTAACGACCTCACCGTATGGCTAGGACACCCGATAGCCGAAAGCCGCGGAATGCTTTATATAAGCCGGCGCGATTTTAGAAAAAGTATAGCCCCTGTTTTATATCCACAAAACAGCGGCAAGCCGCCAACACTTTTTACGATTGTTCTCGACGCTGGGCACGGCGGCAAGGACAACGGCACGCAAAACACGCGTCTGGGAGTAAAAGAAAAATCTGTGGCGCTAGACATAGTTGTGCGCCTTTCAACAATACTCAAGAGCAACGGCTATAAGATCCTTCTTACCCGCAAGACCGACAAATTTGTGGAGCTTTCGGACAGGGCGGAATACGCGAACAAATCGCGCGCAAATCTATTTGTTAGCGTACACTGCAACGCAGCCTCAAGCAAGTCGGTTTCCGGCGTCGAGACATTTGCGGTAACGCCGCAATGGATGCCCTCTACAGCTTCCTCAAGACAGACAAAATCCGACAATATTAAAGTTCCCGGCAATGACTCCGACAACTGGAGCCAGCTGCTTTCATATTACATACAGCGTTCAATTCGCGCCGCGACCGGCTCCCCCGACAGAGGCGTAAAGCGGGCGCGTTTCGCTGTGTTAAAATCCACAAAAATGCCCGCAACTCTCATTGAAGTAGGATTTCTCTCCAACACGTCCGAATGCAGAAGATTGGCGACATCCTCTTACAGGCAGAAAATTGCAGAGGCGATAGCATCGGGGATTATGACCTACCACCGCACTCTGCGCAGGCTTGCTAAATAGGTGCTTATACAACTCGGATAATTCAAAAATTTGTAGAAAGCGCGGATTGGATAAACTCCCGACACATCCAAAATGCACAATTATAACAGCGCGCATTTATAAGAATTTTTTCGTTCCTTAAATTGGATTAACAGCAAAAAGCATTGGAAATTACAACCTACCACCGCACTCTGCGCAAGCTTGCCAAATTGGCGCTTATACAACTCGGATAATCCAAAAATTTATAGAAAGCGCAACGGAAATAAAGCCAACACGTTTTGCTGCAAAACTTCAGTGGACAATTAAACCCAAAAAACCGACGCTTCTAAAATCGGCAGCAAGAAACGCTGCTGATTGAACGTTTGCCGGCGCGCTATTAAAGATGGGAAAGCGCGGCTTAAGTTTTAATCAGAATCCTGCTGCAAAACGCCTTCAAGCGTGGTTACGGTGGCGGAAACAATTTTGACTTTCCGCATCGAGCCTATCAAAGACGGCGGCGCTTCAAACACAACCTTGCGGTGGTTGCGGGTGCGCCCCATTAAAACGCCTTCGCCGCGTTTGGCAAAACCTTCCACCAGAACTTCCTCTACATTTCCCACGAATCTTTCGTTGAAGTCAAGCGACTGTCTGGCGAGATCCCCTAGTAAGATTTGATTGCGCTCCTCTTTTTCGGTTTCAGAAATGTCGTCGGGCTGTTGTGCCGAAAGCGTGCCTGCGCGCGGGCTGTATTTAAAGATAAAAGCCATATCAAAAGCGGCCTTTTGAAATACGGAACGCGTCTGCAAAAAGTCCTCCCAGGTTTCGGTCGGATAACCGACTATAACATCCGTCGATATCGACATCGCAGGCGACTGTGCGCGAAGCTTGTCGACTATTTCGAGAAACTTTTTCGCCCTATAAGGGCGGTTCATCTTTTTCAGCATGGAATCGCTGCCGGACTGCAAAGGCAAATGAACATAATCGCAAAGTTTTTCCAAGCTTGAATAAGCTGAAATCAAGTCATCGCCGAAATACGACGGATGCGGAGACGTAAAACGTATGCGCTCGATTCCGTCAATGTCGTTAATTTTTTGAAGTAGCCTTACGAATTCTGAAACGTCCCCCTTTCGCGGAATCTCCCTTCCGAACGCGTTTACAACCTGCCCGAGCAATGTAACTTCCTTTACTCCCTGCGACGCCAGAATCTTCACTTCTGCGACAATGTCGTCGGTCGGGCGCGAACGCTGCGGGCCGCGCACTTTTGGCACGATGCAATACGAACAATTCATTTGGCAGCCCTGCATTATCGAAACAAGCGCCGAAACTTTGGGCGAAACTCCGCCGCTCTTATAATTTACGAAATGCTTATTTATGTAAAGGTGGGATGACAAATCGTCGGATATGTCAATATAAGCCGATTCAGAAAGCTTCTTAAGCTCTTGGGTCGTCGGTTTTTTGCGGCTGTACAAAGGCGCGGCGGATGCATTTGAAAGCCTTTTCTCATAAGTCTCTATTGCGATATCCGCCACTAAATGCGTTTTGCGCGCGCCCAAAATGAAATCGACCCCAGGAACTTCGTCTGCTATCTTTGCGCCGAGATTTTGCGCCATGCAACCAGTAACCCCCAATATGGGCAGGGCGCTCTTGCGCCACCTTCGCCGCGCCGCCAAATGCCAAAGTTTTCCTATAGCTTTCTGCTCCGCCTGCTCGCGGACGGAACATGTGTTTATTACAATCACGTCGGCGTCGTCTTCGTTTTCAGTCAATTCCCAACCGCGCTCGACGAACATTGCGGCGATGTTTTCGGAATCGCGCTCGTTCATCTGACATCCGTATGTGCGTAACAATGCTTTTGCCATTTGTAAAATTTACTTGAAAAGTGTTAAAAAATTCGACTAGTTAACGTACTAATTATACCTGTACTTTGATTTTTTTCGCAATTTATGCAAACTTTGAATAAAAGTGAAAGTCTAAAAGATTAAAAGTACAGATTTGAAAGAAAAAACGAGAGAAGTTTCCTGCGAATCGCAATCTGCAGCAATACGGCGGCGGTTGGCAGAAAGCTTTCCTCAAGAGGAAAGAAAATGTCAAACATAAAACCAGTTGTTTTCAATAACACCGTCCTGCGCGACGGACACCAATCACTAGCGGCAACACGCATGCCGACAGAAATGATGTTGCCCGCTTGCCCCATTTTGGATAGCATGGGGTTCGGAGCTCTAGAAACTTGGGGCGGCGCAACAATAGACTCCGCTTTGCGCTTTTTGGGAGAATTCCCGTTTGACAGGCTTGATATTCTCAAGAAAGCCTGCCCAAAAACAAAGCATATGATGCTCTTCAGAGGGCAAAATATAGTGGCGTACTCCCACTTTCCGGACGATGTTGTCGAGGCGTTTGTAAAGACTTCGGCAAAGCACGGAATGGATATTTTCAGAATTTTCGACGCCCTCAACGACACCCGCAATATGGAGTGCTCCATAAAGGCGGCAAAAGCTGCAGGCAAGGAAGCCCACGGAACGATATGCTACACCAAAAGCCCAGTGCACACAATCGACAGCTTTGTAAAACTCGGTTGCGAGCTTGAAGATTTGGGATGCGACGCCGTCGTTATAAAAGACATGGCCGGACTCATTCCTCCGCATGTTACATACGATATTGTAAAGGGCCTGAAAAAGAACATTAAAGTTCCCGTAATTATCCATACGCACGAAACCGCGGGAATGGGAGCTCCCACATATTACGCTGCAGTCGACGCCGGAGTCGACGCCATAGACACGTCAATCGCGCCATTCGCAAACGGGACTGGGCAGCCTGACACCGCGAGAATGCTCGCAATGCTTGAGGGGCACGAGCGCAAGCCGGATTACGATATGAAAAAGCTGGCCCAGCTGCGCGAAATCTTCCAAAAGATCTACAAGGAACTTTCTTTCTATACAATGGCCAAGAACGAGGTCATCGATACCGACGCTCTGATTTACCAAGTGCCCGGCGGGATGCTCTCGAACTTCCGCAACCAGCTGAAAGAGCAAAAAATGGAAGACAAGTTTGAAGAAGTGTTCGCGGAAGTCCCCTATGTGCGCGAAAAGCTCGGCTGGATTCCGCTTGTAACGCCAACCTCGCAAATAGTGGGAACGCAGGCTATGATGAACGTAAAGTTCGGCAGGTGGAAGATGTTCACACCGCAGGCGATGGACATAGCTCTCGGCTACTACGGCAGAACCCCTGCTCCGGTCGACCCGGAAATCCGCAAGCTCGCCCAGGAAAAATCCGGAAAAGAACCGATAGAATGCAGGCCCGCCGACCTTAAAAAGCCCGGAATGGAAGACCTTCGCAAAGCTCTGCGCGCAAAAGGGCTAAAAGACGACGACGAACATTGTGTAATCTACGCCATGTTCCCGCAACAGCTTGAAGACTTGTACTCGAAACCGCGTTCGGCTTTTGCACTAAAAAAGCCGTCCGACAAAGCGCAACCGGCAAAAATCGGCAGCGCAAACATGCGAATTACAATAGACGGCGTACAACGCAACGTATCGGTCGAAAACGCTTAAAATTATAAAAGAGTGTTTTTCTCGAGGCCGCCGCGTGTATTTCATCGGCGGTCTTTGCCATTTCAACAATACGGCACGAAAAAAATACGCAATGAACGGCTTGCTTACGGCTTCTTTGCCGCAATAAAAAGCAGTTTAGCTAAAATAAAACTTTACCGCCCGCAAAACGTTTCCGAATAATAGAATATCCATGAACCAATCCAATTTCGACAATAAGAAAAACAAAGGCGCGGATGAATCCTCCGGTTCCCAAAACGAAAATAAATTTTCGCGCATACCGGAAATCGAAGAAGAATTCATAGGATACAAAGAGTTTGAAAAAGAAATAGAAAATGATTTTTACGCCGGTGAAGAAAACGGGGAAAGCGAAGTTATAGAAATCGAATATATACTTCCCCCTCCCCCTCCGCAAATGCCTTTCCCGCCGAGAATGGGGAGAATTCCCCCCCGTGCGTTTCCGCCTCCCGCAATTCCCCCGATGGCAACTCCGCCTTTCGGGACGCCTCCTATGGGCAGGCCTCCATTCCCTCCGCCTTTCGGGTTGCAGGCAAAAAGTTCCAAGCGCGCAAAAAATCCAGACGCAAATTCCGCAAACGTCGCCTCCAACAAAAAATCATCCGGGAAAAAATCTTCCGACTCAATAGCCGCGGACAAAAAAATTTACTACGACGCCGAGGAATATCTGGATCCCATAAATGAAGATGCCCCCAGCCAATTCCCCCCAAAAGGCCGCAAAAGCATAGCCGACATGCGCAGTAAAAGAGCGGAAGAAATGTTGGAAATCGGCAAGCGCAAGGCGATTTCCAATAAAAAAACATCCTTTTTAAACGCGTTGGGCCTCTTTGCCAGAATCGTATTTTCAGTGGTTTTCCTGGGAATTTTAATAGGAGGATGTTTTCTGCTTATTCGATATTATTACGAAAAAATATCCGAACGCGGAAGAATCACCGAGGAAATGTTGGAAAAATCCGAAGAGCAAGCATCTTCGGGTTATTGGCAATGGGCTGTACCCGATAATGAAGCCGGGATTTTTCTGAAAAAATTCTATGAATCGCTGGGAGATATAAATACCATAAGCAATCTGAACGATATGCTCTTAAAAGGCGAAATAGAGCGCAACGGAGTCAAAGAGGAATTCTACTGCCTCCAGAAAAACGGCCGTTCATTTGTCAAAATAGGCCTTGGCGCAAAAGAGCGCGCGTATCTTGTGGGACTTCCGGGAGAGGGAGTTTATCTCTTGAACGAGGGCAGGACAACCGGAGAAAAACACAAGCTCGAAGAGAACGAGGCCCTTTTGATACGCGCGTTGGTGATATTCGACGAACCCCTTTTTATGCGGGTGTTTTCCGACAATAACGAAACAAAGCGCCCTTTGATAACCTACAATGGAAAGCTCATGTTTGAAGGAGCCGAAAGCCCAGTTCTCAGCGTGCGCGAACAAGACTTGCAGACAAAGTATTATTTAGACTCAAAGACGGGGCTGATAAGGGCCTGCATATTATCCTCGCCCAAACTTGAAATATCCGTATCATACAGTAAATATACATCCGTAGACAACGTGCAAACGCCGGAAATCAGGACTATTTCCATTAACGGCAAAACCGTAGCCTCCGTAACTATGGACTTTATGGTGCGAAACAGGGGAATGATGTTTCCACGTTAACCACAGCCGAATAGAAGAATAACCAGAGTTTATAGTAGCCTTTGGTCAAAGGCACAATTCCCACCGGGAATATCCAGCCGGATGAAAAAAATCAGAGTTTATAGTAGCCGCCTGAAATCTTGTCTTTCTTAAGCACTTCAAATCCCGCTTTTTTTATGCGCGTAATATCGGAAAGGGACTTTTCCTTTCCGGGAGTGTATTGGTCGTTGATATTGGGAGATTCGTAAACGCGCTTTACGGGTTTGCCGTTTTCAGGGTGTTTAGTGAGAATGGGTGATTTTATAGATTGTTCAACCTCGAAAACTTCGCCTTCCGAACCGTCGGGCTCTATGGTAACGTATGTATAAATCGGCATAGCTATTGCGAAAGTTGGAATATTAGATTTGAAACCAACAAAAATCCATTCGTTAAGGCGGAAACTATTGCGCGTATTATATTCATTGTCAACGGAATGTTTATAAGCACTATTAAAATGACAATCCCCCATTGGGAAATCCGCATATAAAGTTCGTCGCTCATATTTACCGCATACTTTAGGAACCTGCTGCCGTCGAGGGGCGGGACGGGTATCATATTTATCACAAAGAGCACGCAGTTAATCATTATGGAATACATTGCGATTTCGACAAAATCTTTGAGCCCGAAAATCGCAAGAACGCCCAATATAACCGCCGAAATCAGCGCGACCACCAAATTCATCGCAACTCCGCCCGCAGTGGAAAGAAGGTCTATTTTCATTCCGTTTTTTCCGGAGGGAACTTGCGTGATTACGGGCTTGCCCCATCCAAACACCATAGGGAAACTCATTCCGACGGACATCGCTATCGTTACAAGCGGCAGAATCACCGTTCCCAACATGTCCATATGCACTATTGGGTTTATTGAAACCCTGCCGTGAAGGCGCGGCAAAGGATCTCCAAGCTTATCGGCGGCAAGCGCATGCCCGTATTCGTGCATGGTGATTGCTATTACCAGCAGGATGTACATTATTCCCCCGTAACGGATTTGAGATAGCAGGTCTGTTTCCATTTATATGCGTTTGTCAGATTCTAAAAGTTATTGTTGTTTGGCCTCGGATTCCTTCTGGCGCTTGGCGCGGACAATTTCGGCAAGCAGGGCGTTCTTTGAATCCGACAAGTTGGGATTGTCGATTTTTTTCAAGATGCCCTCTGCTTCCGAATCCCGATTCAACTCTATAAGCACGCGCGCCTTGTTTGCCAATGCGGTCTGTTTTTCGACATCGAAAGCCGCGCAATTTTCCAGGACAAAATCCCACTGTTTTAACGCGGCGTTCCAGTCGGCGTTTTTCACGTCGTAAAAAGCGCGGGCGTATTTCCACTGAAGTGTGGAATCCCCGGGCGCAAGCTCGGCTGCGCGGCGGTAGTAAAATATCATTTTTTTATCCAATTCTTCCCGCGGAATATTTTTCTCTTTTGATATTTCATCGCGGAAAAACAGGATTGTCTGAGCCGCCTGAATATTGTAAACGGGCACGTCCGGCTCCAATGCAAGGGCGTCCTCTATGTGCCCGTAGGCCTCGATTGCCGCGCCCGACTCCGCCTCGTAAACAGACAACTGTTGCTTGACTACGGCAATGTTTGGGTTCATTTCATCCGCCTCTTTAAAATAGACGTACGCAGTTTCATTGTCTCCGCATGCCCGCTGAAACTTGGCGCACAAAATGCGGGCTTCCACGTCCTTCGGATTCTCCAAAAGATACTGCTTCCACAAAGAATCTATGCGGCGCTTATTGGATATGGTATCGGAAGCAGAGGGAACGCTTTTTAAACTCGCCCTGTCGAAAAACTTTTCCTGCTCGGAAAGAATTTCCAGAACTTTCTTTTGCGAAAGCGTCTGGTTGTCGGAATAGGGTTTCAAGACTTTCGCATGGGAAACATCAGGAATATCTTCACCGGCGTTTTCCGAAGACTGGCACGCGCAAAGAAACACCGCCGCAAAACAAATTGCAACAACAGAAAAACTCTCTTTTATTTTTCCGCAACACATTTTAGCTAGCCGTGGTGGCAACAACACCCTCCGCCGCAATGGCAGCCTCCGGAATGAATCTGGCGCGTGCGGCAATGCGCGTGTCCGCAGCCGGAAGGCTTTGCTGAACCCACGCCGAATCCCGAAATAAGCTTCTTGAGGCGTTTTGATTTGCAAGACGGACAGCTTGGCTTTTCGTTTGAACGGACGAGAGCCTCAAATACCTCTCCGCACTTGCTGCATTTGTACTCGTAAATAGGCATAAATATTAAGCTCTTAAAATTCCATTAAATTATTGAAAAAGCATGGAGTTTTTTTTTAATAATACAACATTTTAAGACCCTTAAAAACAAAGAACGTTCAATGGCATCAAAAGAAAAATCGACTCCCATGATGGAACAGTACTGGGAAGCGCGCAACTCGCTGCCTTCCGACACCCTTCTAATGTTCAGACTGGGCGATTTTTACGAAATGTTTTACAACGACGCCGTGGAAGGCGCAAGAATTCTGGGAATAACCCTCACAAAGCGCCAGGACTATCCTATGGCGGGAGTCCCCTACCACGCGGTGGACCAATACCTTCCCAAACTTCTCGCCGCCGGCAAGAAAGTTGCTATATGCGAACAGGATGAAATCCCGAAGCCCGGCAAGCTTGTAAAACGCTCAATAAGCCGCATTTTAACCCCCGGAACGACCCTGGAAGACAACCAGTTAGACAGCCGCCGCGGAAACTTTACAATGGCGATAGACATCGACAAAGACCGCAGGCTTTTCGCCGCATGGCTGGATCTGAGCACGGCGGAATTTTATTGCGCCGAATTCGACAATCCCCACGATTTTTTCCCCCTGTTTTCCGCCTGCGACCCGAAAGAAATCCTGCTTCCGGAAAATTCGTCCCAATCATGGCCGCAGGACAATTCTCTGGCCTCGTGGAACGCAATCTTCCGCACTTTAGCAGACGTCCGCCCCGTAACCCTGCTTCACGACTACCGCTTTGAGCCGGTTTGGGGCGCCGCTCAAATAAAGGAGACACTCGGAGTTCTTAGTTTGGACGGTTTCGGCATTCCGCAAGGCTCGCGGCTGACCGGCCCCGCGGGCGCGCTGATATTTTACGCCACTGAAAATCTGCGCGGCAGGCCGCGCAATATCCGCGCGCTGAGAAAATTTTCCGGGAAAAAATGCGTGCTGATAGATCCGTCTACCCAGCGCAATCTCGAAATTTTCAAAAGTTCGTCGGGCGACCGCGAAGGCAGCCTGCTTTCTGTAATGGACAGAACCGAAACCGCAGCTGGCGCGCGCCTGCTGGAATCCTATCTCAGCGCCCCCACAGTTGAAATCGATGAAATTTCCCGGCGCCAAAATATCGTTTGGGAGCTGTTCTCCTCTCCGAACGAATGCGAAACCATGCGAGAATACCTGTCGCATGTGAGAGACATTCCCAGAATTCTTGCGCGCCTTCAAAACAAGCTCCGCAATCCCCGCGAGCTTTCTGCGATACAAGCAACGCTTGAACAAATCGAGCCCATAAAAAAACAACTCTCCGAAGTCGGCAGCCTATGCGCTGAAATGGGCTCTAGAATCGCCGACTTCTCCGATTTGCAAGACTTTCTATCCTCCGCCCTGTCGGACGAACTTCCGTCTAAAATACAGGACGGAGGAATCATAGCCGACGGGTTCGACGCCGAACTCGACAGGCTCCGCGGGCTTTCCGGCGACAGCTTGGCGTGGCTTTCGGAGCTTGAGACCAAGGAGCAGCAGCGCACAGGCATAAAGAATCTGCGCATAAAATACAACGGGGCTTTCGGATATTTCATAGAAGTTACCAAGTCTTACATAAACATGGTTCCGCCCGAATACATAAGGAAGCAAACCATGACAAACGCCGAGCGCTATACCACGGAAGAACTACGCGCAAAGGAGCGCGAAATTTTAAGCGCCCGCGATTTATCGCTCGCGCGCGAGGAGCAGCTTTTTAACGAAATCGTTTCGCGCGTGCTTAAATACGCAGACAAACTCGACGACGCCGCGGAAATATTGGCTCAAATAGACGTATTTCGCGGCTGGGCGGAGCTGTCGCGCGAATGGGACTATTGCAAGCCGTCAATCTCAGATTCCGACACCATTGCAATAGAAGACGGCAGGCATCCGGTCGTAGAGCAAATGCTGCGCCGCGATAGAATAGGCCTGGCGCGCACGGAATCGTTCGTCCCAAACGATACATATATATCGTCGTCTTCGGAGCAGATAGCTCTTATAACCGGACCAAACATGGCGGGAAAATCCACGTACATCCGCCAGATAGCGCTGATAGTTTTGATGGCGCAAACGGGATGTTTTGTACCGGCAAAGAAATGCGACATTGGAGTGGTCGACCGCATATTCAGCCGCGTCGGCGCCAGCGACGAACTCTCCAGAGGAAACTCCACCTTCATGGTCGAGATGAACGAGACCGCCAACATCCTAAACAATGCCACAGACAAATCCCTTATAATACTCGACGAAATAGGGCGCGGCACAAGCACCTATGACGGTCTCAGCATTGCATGGGCTGTGGTGGAATTCATACACGGCGGCGGAAAAAGAGGGCCTAAAACCTTATTTGCAACCCATTACCATGAAATCACAAAACTTGAGGAGACCCTTCCGCGCCTCGTAAACTACCGCGTGTGCGTCAAGGAATGGAACGACGAAATCATATTCGTACGCAAAATAGAAAAAGGAGCTGCCGACCGCTCATACGGAATACAGGTGGCCAGGCTCGCCGGATTGCCGCAGAAGGTCATAGACCGCGCAAAGACAGTGCTTTCTGAATTGGAAAGCGAAGGCAACAGCATAGTCGTAAATCTCGGAGACAAGCCGGCGAAAAAAACAAAACGCGCAAAGGCCGAAAAAACCAAAGAGCTCTACGACGGCGAAAGCAACTTTAAACAGCTTTCATTCTTCTAATGGACAGAATATCGGCGCTAAAACAAAAAGTGCGCGCGCTTCCGCGCACAAGCGGTGTCTATATTATGAAAGACGCCCTGGGAAGCGTCATATATATAGGCAAAGCCTCCAATCTTAAAAGGCGCGTAAGCCAGTATTTCATGGCGTCGTACAAGACCCGCGCAAGCAATCCGAAAATAGCGTCTTTAACCGAATGCATAGCCGACTTCGAGTTTGTCAACACCCGCTCGGACGCAGAGGCGATTATCTTGGAAAGCAAGCTCATAAAGCAATGGAAGCCGCGCTACAACACGCTAGAAAAAGACAATAAGAATTTTCTGCTGCTGCGCGTAGAAACTTTCGCGCCGCTTCCGCGGTTTACTTTCGCCAGGCACCGCAAAGACGACAATTCTCTATATTTCGGCCCGTACCTGGGAACCTCAGCAATAAGAAGCGCGCTTTCAGAAGTCAAAAAGAAATTCGGAATTCTTCTCTCGGACGCGCACCCGAAAAAAATCGACTCCGAGAAATGGATGCTATACGACGACGCCAGAAGCGAAATTTCCGAATTTGAAAACATCGTAACCGCCGACGAATACCGCAAGCGCGTAGAAGCAGCTCTCGACTACTTGCGCGGAAAAAACGAAGACGCCATAGAGGAAGCCGCAGAAAAAATGCGAACCGCCTCCGAAAATATGGAATACGAAAAGGCCGCAAAATTCCGCGATTTAATATCCGCCATACGCGAGACCCAAAAGGCGAACGCCCGCGGAAGCATAAGCGCGGACATATCGCGCTCGTCTCCGGCAATCGCAATCCAGGCAATGGACTCCCTTCAAAAGACTTTAAAACTGGAAAAATTGCCGCGCACAATAGAATGCTTCGACATTTCCCACATATCCGGAAGCTTCTGCGTGGCGTCCATGGTCAGATTTGAGGACGGCGAACCCGCAAAACAAAAATACAGGCGTTTTAAAATTAAATCCTTCATCGGCAACGACGACTTCCGCGCAATGAAAGAGGTTGTAGGCAGGCGCTATTCGCGCTTGGACAAAGAGGGAATACCAATGCCCGACATTGTCTTAATCGACGGCGGCAAAGGGCAGGTTTTTTCGGCAATGAAGGCTTTCGACGAAGCCGGAATAAAGCAGCCTTTCATCGCGGGACTCGCCAAGCGCGAAGAAACAATCGTGCTGGACGACTTTACGGAAAAGCTGCTCCCGCGCCGCCACGAAGGCCTCAAGCTTCTTCAGCGGGTCCGCGACGAAGCGCACAGGTTCGCGAACTCTTTCAGCGAAGCCCTCCATATTAAAAAAATCCGCGAAAGCATTTTGGACGACTTTCCAGGGCTTGGAGAAAAGCGGAAAAATTCTCTTATAAAACACTTTGGTTCCATAGCAAAAATAAAATCGGCAAGCGTTGAGCAGCTGCGCCAAGTTGAAGGAATAGGCTTTGAAACCGCCGCCGCACTGCGCGGATTTCTAGACGCAAACTTTCCGCCCGATGACGAAGCTTAAAATATGTCTTCCCGCACATACAGAGGCAGAATAGCCCCCACCACTTCCGGATACCTGCATATCGGACACGCCCAAACTTTTAAAACGGCAATGGAACGCGCGCGCGAAATGGGCGGAATATTGGTTTTGCGCATAGAAGATATCGATTTTGAGCGATGCAAAAAAAAATACGCCGACGCCGCCATCGAAGACTTGAAATCCATAGGAATCCAATGGGACGAGGGCGACGACATCGGCGGGAAATACGCCCCATACACTCAAAGTCTGCGCATGGATTTTTACGCCGGCGCGTTCAAAAAACTTTTAGAATCCGGGAAAATATACCCGTGCAATGCGTCCCGCAAAGAAATTGCAGCATTGTCCGCAAAGCCAAAGAAAAAATTCGATTTTGCAGAGCCGGAAAAACTTTTCCCCGCCGAGCTGCGCTGCGCCTGCATAAAAGAATTTTCGCCCGGAGACCTCGAAAAAACTTGGAGATTCAAGGTCCCTGACGGCAGAAAAATAGAATTTTTCGACAACGCGCGCGGGGCGCAGTCGTTTACCGCCGGCGAGGATTTCGGCGACTTTGTAGTATGGCGGAAAATAGGCGCGCCTTCCTACGAATTTGCGGTAGTGGCAGACGACGCCGCAATGGAAATAACCGAAGTCGTAAGAGGCGAAGACTTGCTCCTTTCGACCGCACGGCAACTTTTGATTTACGAAGCTCTGGGATTTGCGCCGCCGCAGTTTTACCATTGCGGACTGGTTCTTGATAAAAACGGCAAGAAGCTATCAAAATCAAACATGCGCGCGGCGCCGGGAAATCCGTATCTGATTAGAAATCGAAATTCGATATGAACCCGGCAAGGGCTTTTGCCTGCGCCTCTGAATGCCTGAAATCCAAAGGGATGGTGAATATTGAGGACACTTCGCCGCGCACGGCCTTTGAAACTCTATCGCCCTGCCCTCCCCAATATATAACGGCAAATACGCCCATATCGCGCAATGCGCTGTACACGCGATCCCGCGAAAACATGTCGTTGAATTTCAAAGTCGGCGAAAAAATTTCCCGCCCGCGCATGTTTTCCGCTCCGTTTACCTTCCAAAAAAGCTCCGCGCAAACATCCGAAGACATATTTGCGGCAAACGCCTTGTAAGCGTTTTCCCTGGACTTCTCCATTGCGGCAAAATCAAACCGCCCCAACATTTCCAAAGAATATTTTGAAATGCGCCCCGCCTTATTAATATTGTTTAAGCGGGCTTCGGCGCAATAGTAGAACGCAAGCGCAGACAAGGGCGAATATTCGGCAAGCGCAGCAGCCGCAAGGGCGTCGCGCGAAAAATCCGGCTGTTCGCCGCCGCCAGAATATATCTTTGACGGCGAAAACTTTTTGGAGCGCAAATAAGCGCCGTCGGGCAAAGGGAAACATTTTCGCAAAGACGCAAAGGAAAAATCCGCGCGCGTATTCATAGCCCAATCGGAAAACGGCGCATGGGAATGGTCTTCTATTAGAATTATTTTGGGGCGGGAACCGGCCCAGGAATACCAGTCGGCGGAATTTCTCAATCCAAAAAAGTTTACAGCAAGAACCGCGTCGCCGTCCCGCGCTTCAATAGTGTCGAAACGCGCGCGCGGCTCGGACGGAATGTCCAAGAATGTTTTCACCCTGAATTTTGCCGATAAAATTTTCTTTAAGGCCGGACAAAAAAATTCAGGCACATGCAAAACTCCGCCGAACTTCACGATGTCCAAAGCCCTCAAGAGAGCTCCCCTGCCGGAGGACAAGAGTTCGCACCCGCTTATAAAATCCGCAATGTTTGCATCTAGCTTTTCACGCCGAACAAATTTTCGGGGAGGAAGGGGCATAAAAGGCGTTATTTGCGGTTGCGGCGCATTATCCATGCGAACAGAGATTATACATATTGGCGGGATTGCAAGATATATTTTTATATGATTGCAAATTGCCTGAAAACCTAAAATTCACTTTGTTTTTCAAGCGCCGAACAGGTTTTACCCAAACGCTTGCATGGGCTAAAAACACCATGAAAAATTCGCCGAACCAAATTTAAACCGCGCAAATCCAAACGCGGCAAGCCCGTTAGATATAATACACATAATACCGCCGCGCGCGCGGATCCCGCGATTATTAATCCTAAAAGCACTGCAAGCGGCTGCGGAAAAACCGCGGGGTTCCCAACCAGGCGCACAAACGCCGAAAGCGGAAAATTTATCCGACTATTCCGCCCCATTTTTTTAACGCTCAAAATTCTGAATCCGAAGAAACCGCAAGGAAACATATCCGCAAAATAAGCCGCGCGCGGTCTATAAAGCAGGCAAACCTCCCTCCCCCCTGCGCAAGCCCTACGATACAAGCCAAAACACAGCGGGCGCGCTGCGAAATTAAAAACACATTTGCAAAAAATAAAAAGCAGCGGCACACGCAGTGCCTCCGCGCTCAAACTGAAGATAAAAACGCAAAGCCTGCTTGTGAGAATTTGGAAAGCCATAAAAAAACGCCGCAAGCCGCGAAAAAACTTTGAAAAAAATTTTAGTTGACGAATATCCCAAAGCGTTTTGAATCGGATTTGTTCTTTAAAAGAAAACCCTCTCACAAACGGAAGTCCGTTGGATTCGGACGCGGTCGCGCCGCTGTGATAACTGTTCGTTTGCCGGAACGCCACTGCAACGCATGTTGCGGGAAGGCCGGAGAACTTGGATTTTTTATCCGCAGTTTTAGCCAGAAGACGTGTGTTGACATGGGTATTCTCGTTCGGCTTCCCGCGAATTGGAAGCGCTGAGAGTTTGCGCAATGAGCGCTTCCGGTGCGGTATTTTCGTTTTTCTACGCGCCGGACGTTGTTGTTTGCGATATTCACGCGGCGTTTTCAATTCAAAGGAAACGCCGAAATTTTTTAACGCAAACAAAACAACCATGAATAAATCACTCACTATAAAAACGCTCGCCTGCGCTGCGACGCTCGCGGCGGCTTTAGCAACGGACGCATCGGCCGATATCATCAATTTCTCCGATTTGTCGCTTTCTCCGGAATCATATTGGAACGGCAGCGACCAAAGCGGATATTTTGAATCGAACGGTATCGTGTACTATAATGAATACACCCCGGAATACAGCTCATATGCCGGTGCCACATATTCAAATATCACAAGCTACGCAAACGGCACTTTATATAGCGGCGACGGGCAATATGTCGCGGCCCCTCTCGGAGGACTATCCAAAGACGGAACGACAGACCCGAACGAAATCTATTCCGTCGTCTACGTCGACCACAACTATTCGATGTTTGCGGAAGCGCCCGTCATAGACCTAAGCGCGCTTGAAAGTTCCGTGGACGGAATGTACCTTTCCAATACGAGCCTCACGTTGGATGTGCTGACATCCCCACAGTACGAGGGCAACTACGCGCGCCCGTTTACCGACGGAGACTGGATGAAAATCTCCATATACGGATACGACGCAAACATGTCCGAGATAGGCACTGTCGAGTTTTATCTGGCAGACTACCGCGACGGCAAAACAGACGTCGTTACGGATTGGCAATACGTCAGCTTTGAAACGTTCACCGGAGATGTAAAATTTTTAAATTTTGAGATAACGTCTTCGGACACCGGCGAATGGGGAATGAACACGCCATCGTATGTAGCGGTCGGCGGGTTTAGCACCGCTGTTCCGGAACCCTCCACTTGCGCTGCAGTTCTCGGGGCGTTTGCAGTGGCGTTTGCAATTCTGCGCCGCAAAAGATAAGAATTTATTCGTATATATCCTAACAGGCCAGAAGCCGCCGGGACAATCCGGCGGCTTCTTTTCTTTGCGTACAAAAACGCTTTATTTCCCGGAAAAACGCGGCGCAAGCATAAATTCCAACGCGGCGCAAAGCGCCCAAAGCTCGCCTTTCAACAGCTGCGTTCCGTTATTTCAAGCGGCTTGGCGCCAAGCCATTCGCGGCGCGCTACTTTTCTATTTTCACGCGCATAAAACATTTTCCGCCCTCGGGAATCTGTTTAGTAAACTTGTAAATTAAATCGGTTTGGGACTCTTCCACGGTTATGTCGGAATCTGAAGCATCGTGCCAATCAGACATATCCGCACTCCATTGGAAGGTCTTTTTTACATCGGAGTATTTATAGAACCTGTACGTCATAACAACCCCGGCTTCGGATCTCCCGAAAGACGCAACTTGAGACTCGGAACACATTTCGCGCGCGGGAAGATTGGACGCATATTTTTGCAGGTTCGTCATTCCGTCTGGCGAAACGCAATAGTCGGCGGCGCTCTCGCGTTCGCCTATCAAGTTATCTGCCAGCCAATCCGAATACGCGTAGGCGTATGCAAATGTATACGGAGCGGAAACTGCCGACGCTCCGCTTGCCAACGCAACATCAAAACGCACGTCTACGCTGTTTTTAGGCTGCGCCATCGAGAAAGAATAATTGCAGTAAACGCTGCCGTTTTCAATGTATAAATCTCCCGCCGAAGCCGTCCTGCGCACCCATAAAGAAGAACCGCCCACCCGCGTTTTTATCTGCAGCGACTGGACTTCGGAAGAATCCACGCGCACCCTCCAAGACGCTGTTATAACGCCGTTTTCAACGCTTACATTCGGCAAATTGCGCGGGTTTACAGACGCAGTGTCCGCGCCGAATGCGTAGTCGAAAGCCGCGCAATAGCCATCGCCATTGAGGTCGTCCGTTTCGGAAACCGAGCCATTTGCCGCCGACCATTGGGCGAAAGTCTGGGGAGAATATATGGCAAAACTTCTGTCGACGGGCGTCGCCTGGGCGTAATCGGAGTCGCCGTCCTGGTAGGCGCGCACCGTTATTATCTGCGGGGCGGAAGTATCGTTTAACACAAGGCTTTGCCCGCTGAAATCTCCGTCGCCTGCAACTAGATAAAACCCAACGGGCAAACCCGACGAAGACGACGCCGCAAGGGCTATTGTGGCGGAATCGCCCGGAGTGCGGTTGGGTATGGCGGAAAACGTTATTGTCTGGGTCTGCTTCTCGGTTATTTTTAAAATTTGAAAGGCGTAAGCTTTGGCATAGATATCGTTGCCGTCCTGCACGGCGCGCACGATTATCTCGCCCACTTCGGCAGCGGGGGTAAGAACATTGCCGTCGATAGCTGCGTTACCCGAAACTATTTCAAAACGCACCGGAAGGTTTGAGTCCGAAACAGCCACGAGAGTTACCGGAACAACCTTGTTATACTGCATAGGCTCCAAAGGCTCGAATGTTATTGTCTGCGTTTTCAGCGACGAATTCTTAGCAGAATTTATAACGCCTATGGCGTCCAAGTCGAAACCTGCGCTGCCGACGCAATTGCAAGGGTCGCAAATGGGGTATCCCTCGCTGTCGCGGTTTCTGCCGTCGCCTATTATGTCGACAATGCGGACGTATTTTACGTTTTGAACGTTGAGCTTTGGGTAATTTTGAATGATATGGTTTTTATATTCGTCGGAAAAAGTGCACTCGGCGCTCATTGCGAAGTCGTACGCATACTTTAGCTCAGCCAAATCGAAAGGATGCCCGTTGCCGATTGAGTATTTTGAGGCCAAATTGTACACCAACCGGGCGTCGGCGTTTTCGGAACCCGACGAACCTATAGGCGGCGGATCCCCGTATTCAAAATCTTCAAAGCCCGGTATCATGAAAGAAAGACTGGGGAAACGCACAAAGTTTACGCCGTCGCTAGAAACCTCCACGTATGCAAGCTCCAAAAATTTTTCGTCGAATGAATTTTCAAAAACCGCAAAGTCAAAACCCTCTCCGTCGCGAATGGCGTTGTCGAACGTCATGGTTATAGAGCCTCCGTCGCCAAGGCAGACTATGTCGAACACAGAAGTTCCCGCCTTGCCGCACGCAAGATGGGGAGTGCGCCATTCTTCTGCGCAATTTGCGCCGTACGAGACGTCCTTCCAGCCGCTAGCCCAATCGACAAACCTAGGGTCGTCGTGCGCAATCGCCGTAGTCGGAGTCTGGCTTGCCGCCGCGCAAAAATACACGGGGAACGCGTTTTTGTCGACATCGCCCGACTGCGGATACACCCATTCCGATGAGCCCTCAACCATGTAGGGCTCCGCAAACGGCAAATAATACGCCGGCAGCGCAAACGGCAAACAAAAGTTAAAAAATAATAACAAACACTTTTTCATAATCTACTAAAACTTTAAATTGACTCCCACTTTTAAAACCCTGCCAATCGCCGGATATATAGACCCGACCCACGCGGCGGAAACATAATTTTTGTCAAACGCGTTTTCGACCGCAAAAAAAACGCTTCCGTATCTGCAAACTTCAAAGAGCGCCTGAAAATCGACCGTGCAATATCCGGGTATCTTGCGGTAGGCGTTGAGATAGTCGTTGCCTTGGGGCTGCGGCCCGACGTAATTAAAAGTAGCGCTCAATGTTATCCACTCGAGCGGTTTTGCGTAAAGCGTAGCGGAGCCTGCATACTGCGGCACAAGCGGCACGGCATTGCCGGAATATTTTCCGCTGCGGAATTCCGCGCGCATGATTGTGGCGTTAAAAGACGCCCCCCACATCTCGGCGTCGTAGGAAAACCTCGCGTCAAAGCCGTATCTAATAGTCGGATCCAAGTTGACGTTGAGAGCCTGGTTGGCGTCGTATGAAATTTCGTCCGTCAGCATCTGCACAAATCCGTTGCCTACAAAATCCCATCCGCCTGCGCAATACTTGTATCCCAATTCGTAATTCTGGCCGCATTCCGGCTTTAAATCCACGTTAAACGGCTTGGCCATTGTAGTGCCTTGGTACGCGGCGACTTCGTCGGTTGCGGGATAGCGGTAAAGCTGGTCGAAGCGCGCAAACAAACTTTGGCTGTCGTCCAATTTATAGTTTGCGCCAAAATCCGCGGCAAATCCGCCGTACCACTTTTGTCCGTCAAAAGACGACAGCACCTTGGGAGGATTTGAATAGAGAGGATTTAAAATCCACTGCCCCCTTCTATATATGTACTTGGGCACAGTCTGGGCGTCGTAGCGAACGTCTTGTCCGCCTATGCGCGCGGCTTCTCCGCGGAGGGCGCCGGACAATGTGAAATCTTCCAACGCCTCCCATTTTCCGCCTGCGTATGCGCCGAATGTCTGCATGTCTATGTCGGAATTTTCCACGGTATCGGTGCGGTTTTTGTTTAGGTAGCCGGCGTAAGTTATGCCGTCGAGAGACAAGTCCGCGCCAAAATATGCGCTGATTTCTTCGGTAAATTCGTAATCCGCGCGCGGATTGAACGATACATTCCACTGGTCGTTGTCGAACCACTTAGTGTCCCACGTCCACTCGGCCCTGCGAATGTTTACGCCGACGGGCGCGTCTATTTGCGTGCGCGAAAGCTCCGAAGTTAAACGGGCTGTCGCCAAAGCGGAATTTACGCGCGCCCATTGTCCGTCCTGCAGAGACTGCCGCGGATTTTCCTCCGCCTGGGAAAATGTAGCGAGCGCGCCCGGCATTTGGTTGTAGTCTATGTTATAGTTTAAACCAACGTCCACAGTTGTGGAATCGCTTATGAAATTGCCGGCGGACAAATTGAAAGAATCGGACCACGCGCTTGAATTTTGCCGATAGCCGTCCGTCTGATAGCGCGTGGCCTCGCCCGAATAGAACCAGTCGCCGCTATTGCCGGTAAATCTGCCGGCTGCCTGAAACAATCCGTACGAGCCGAAAACCAAACGCGCGCCTATCGAGTCGTCTATAGCCCCCTTCAAAGTTTTTATTTTTATTACGCCGGCAACTGCGTTGTTGCCGTATTCGGCGGTATGGGAGCCGCGGAGAATTTCTATGGACTCTATGTTGTCCGCGGGAATTTGCATTAAATTTAAAGCGCCCATATCCGAACGGTTCAACCTGTGCCCGTCAACGATAACCAGCACGCGCAGCTGCGAGTTCTCGCCGAATCCGCGCATTGATATCTCGCCGGAATGGGAATTTCCGTCGGTGGAACGCACGATAACTCCGCCTTTTTTTTGGAGAAGTTCGACAAGGTTCACAGCCGAAGACTTCTCTATGTCTCCGCGCCCGATTTTCGATATGTTCACGGGAACTTCCAAAGACCCAGCTTTAAAATCGTATCCGGTGGCGACTATTTCCTCCAATTCGCGGCGCCCTTCCGAAGCTTCCGAATCCACCAAAACTCCGCCCGGAGCCCCATCCCAAACTTCGACATCCGCAATTTCGGCTTCGGCTCCGCCCGCAAAACCCCCATTTTCCGCCCGCACAAAAAGAGGGCAGATAAACGCAAAACATATTGCGGCTATGAAAAATTTTAAAGTCATTGAAGCTCCACTTGCGCGATGAAGTTTCCGCACACGCTAAAATGCGGAAATTTTTTACCGGAAGCCCGAAAATCCGCAGGCGGCCAAACCGCCGGAATTTTCCGACTCGCCGCCGGAGCGAATCTTGCGCCCCACGAAAGGCAACACCGAATATTCGGACTCCAGATAATATGCGGGATTCTTCCCGCGCCGCCCGGTACGCCTTCACAAACCGTCCGCCTGCGGATGCAATGCGCATTGCATCCGCGACAAACCGGTCCATTGGCGGGCGCATTTAGCCCCTTTTACAAATATCCCGGACGTTCCCTGTTACCGCAGCGCGACTGTCGCCGATTCTAACGGCGTTCCACGGTGTTGCGCTGTTGTGTCTATAAATAAAAGAACAGTTTTATTTCAAAAAAATACCCCGCCCTGTCAAACAATTTTATCCTTGGCTTTCAGGCTAGAAGAAAAGTATCAGCGCCGAAAGCGCAGTTACAATCTCGACAAAAGCTCGGTATCCGCCTTCGGGCATTTTCTTGACCGCCCAAACTCCGATAGCCGCCCCCGCAAAAATAAACGGGACAGCCAGAGAATCCACCGCTATGGTGCTCCAAGAAATATTGTCCCAAGCAAAAATTTGCAAAGGGACTTTAAGATAGTTAACTATCATAAAGAACCATGCGCTGGTTCCCACAAACGCAAGTTTCGGAAGCTTGACCGACAATAGGTATATCGACATAACCGGCCCCGCCGCATTCCCGATCATCGTTGTGAAACCGCCCAGAAGCCCAAAAAATTGAGCGTACAGGCGCGACTGGAAAATCCCCTCCAAACTATTTCCGAACTTCCGCGACAGCGCCATTATAAATAATCCCGATAATATGCACGCGCCCATCAGCATCTTAAAACTTTCATGCGGGACAAAACTGTCCGCGAAAATCGCGACGAAAAACCCCAATACCGCCGCGGGCACAAGCTTGAGAATATATTTCCACTGCGCCTGCCTTCTATAATAGACGACCGCTATGATATCGGCAAAACAAAGCATCGGCAATATAACGCCGGTCGATTCTTTAGCGCCGAAGGCCAGCGCCATAACGGGAATTGAAAGCATCACAACCCCCTGAATGCCCGTTTTTGACATGCCTATTAAAAACGCGCACGCAAACAACGCGGCCATTTGAAATGGCGACGATAAAAACTCTCTTACTGCATCCATGGAATCGAAAAAAACAATTAAGATGTCCGCGGCGCAAAAAAATGCAATAATCTTTGCGAAACTTTTTTCACTTTGCTCCGTTAAAAAAATACGCACGCATTCGTAAAAATACTTTACCTTCATCAAATATCCATCATAATCGCCAACATGAAAAGACGAGAATTTGTTTACAAGGTAGCCCTCGGCGCGGCCGCATCCGCAATACCCGCAGGGAAAACGCTCTTTGCCGACGCCAAAGAAAAAGCCGGACTGCCCGATATGGTCGCCATCCACGGCGGAACGGCGGCAGATATGTTTGAAAAAGGCATAGCCGAAATGGGCGGCATGTCCAGATTCGTAAAGAAAGGGCAAACGGTCGTCATAAAACCGAATATCGGCTGGGACAGACCCCCGGAATACGGAGCCAATACCGATCCCGGCCTGGTGGCGAAGATAGTCAAATATTGCTTCGACGCCGGCGCCAAGGAAGTGTTTTGCTTCGACCACACTTGCGGGAACGATTGGGACAACCGCTACAAAGTAAGCGGCATAGCCGCCGCGGTGGAATCAAACGGCGGAAAGATGGTTCCCGGAAACACCGAAAATATGTACGAGCCTCAAACCGTACCCAAAGGAGTGTCGCTCAAAGACTGCAAAGTCCACAAACTTGCGATAAATCCCGACGTATTTATAAATATTCCCGTATTAAAACACCACGGAGGCGCAAAAATAACCTGCGCTCTAAAAAACTATATGGGCTGCATATGGGACAGGCAATGGTGGCATAGAAACAATATGCCGCAGTGCATAGCAGACTACGCCTCCTACCAAAAGACAACCTTGACTATTGTAGACGCGTACCGCGTTATGCTCGAGCACGGCCCGCGCGGAAAATCTCCGGAATTTTCGCCGATAGCAAAGTACCAGCTGATTTCCACCGATATTGTGGCTGCCGACGTCGCTGCGACACAGATTTTTGCAAGCGTCGCCAAAGCCACCGGAATGGGAGTTCCGTACAAGCTCGAAGACATTAAGTACATCGAAGCCGCCGAAAAACTCGGCGTTGGCACAACCGACTTAAGCAAGCTGAACGTAAAGAGAATATCAATGGCGTAACCGGCTCATTTGGGATATTTGCCGCGCGCCGCACATTCAGTGTTGCGCGCGCTTTTTTTATTATGGGAAATAAACTTTATGAATAAGATTTTTAGAATATTAAAAAAATTTAGGGTGCTAATCGCGCTTGCTATATTTTTTGCAATAAGCGCGCAATTTTTGGACATATACCACTCGCTGCCCAAACCCTATTACATGTACAATCCGACCGCCACGCTTTACGCTCCTTCCCTTTCAAAGATGCTGGCTATGGGAAGCCTTGCTGCTGGGTCGGCGTTTATAACATTTACCATTTGCGCGCTGATATTCGGCAGAATATATTGCTCGTTTTTCTGCCCGTTTGGAATATTGATGGATATCATTAGGCGAATAGGACTTTCGCCGTCTAAAATATCCTTTCTAAAGAAAACAAGCCTGGGAAAATTCTGCGCTAAAAATTTCGGGAAATACAAATACGTGCGCGCGCGCAATTTCATCAGGTACTTTTTCCTGGGAATAGCAATCCTTGCGATAGCTTTCGGATACAAACACCTTCTAGGATTCATAGACCCGTATCCTCTCTACGGAAAAATAATGGGATGCATTGTTACCCCGCTGCTTGCGGAAAGCGTCAACACAATTGGCTTGGCGCTGTCGAATATCGGAGTGTATTCCATAAAGCCGGTCGACGGCAATCCGGCCGTCGCCCTTTACGCATTTGGATTTGCATTGCTTATTTTGGCCGCAATTTCCTTAGCCACGCTCTTGCGCGGAAGACTTTACTGCAATACAATATGCCCGGTCGGCGCTTTTTTGGGGGTATTCTCAAGGTTTTCCATTTTTAAAATAGCCTTCGACAATTCCAAATGCGTCTCTTGCGGAATATGCGAGCGCAACTGCAAAGCCGAATGCGTCGACGCAAAAAATAAAAACATCGATTTCTCAAAATGCGTAATGTGCCTAAACTGCGCCGCGCAATGCCCAAAAGGGGCTATATATCTGCGCCTAAACCCGGGAATAAAAAAACTTTTTTCGGGGAAAAAATCTGAAAGCGCTTCCGCCGGAGCCTCCGCTGATTTAAAAAAATCGCCATTCCCCCTCCATAGAGAAAATTTGGGAATATCGCGCAGAACTCTTCCGGCAGCGATTCTGGCATTGGGCGGAATTCTTTGCTCCGCCGCGAAAAAAGACGCCGGTATCGGCAAGGGACTGGGTATGGGGAAAGGCAAAATGCGCAATGCAGGCCTGGGAATCGGCGGCAACTGTAAAATCGACGAGGACGCCTCTCCGTATTTCATTGAAGGCGAACGCCCAGACAAACGGCTGGCTTCCCCGCCTGGCTCGGGAAGCATCGAAAGTTTTTTGAATTTATGCACTGGTTGCCAAATATGCACCGCCGCGTGCAAATCGCAAATTTTAAAACCATCGCTCTCCGAATGGGGGTTGAGCGGTTTTATGCAGCCGTTTATGGACTTTTCGCAAGGTTTTTGCCTGCATACATGCCATGCGTGCACAAAGGCTTGCCCTACGGGAGCAATAAAATTTCTGACATCAAAGGAAAAACTTCTAGTAAAAATAGGAACGGCAAAATTTAAAAAGAGTCTATGCGTTGTAAAAACCGACGGAACAGACTGCGCCGCCTGCGCCGAACACTGCCCGGTCCAGGCGATTGAGATGATTCCGTTCGGCAAGCTTGAAAACAGCCTATACATACCCTATGTCCACGAAGACGTATGTATAGGCTGCGGGGCCTGCGAATATATTTGTCCGGTTACACCGCACAAGGCAATCGTGGTACAAGGATTGAAAGTGCACAAAAAGGCGGTCGTATTCAACGAATCCATGCGCATTTACAAGCCCAAGGAAAAAAAGAAAACAACGCCTACCCAAAATGCGCCGGCTCCGAGCGACAACCCTTTCCCGTTCTAAATACGAAAAAAAAAACGCGCGATAATCCGTCGCGCGTTTTTCTTTGCCAGCTGCCGAAAAACATCACAACCCGACAAACATGAGAATCGCGCACCCGGCGATTACCGCGCCTGTAATAGTGTGATTCCAACGTTCAAATTTTGCCGTCCAATTTCCCATATGGCGCATTCCGTATAAAAGGCACGCTACGATTGAAAGCATGGTTCCCAAAGTCGCCAATGAAAACGCAAGAGACACAGCAATTACCGCGCCCCAATTAAATTCCGACGCCGGATACATAACCAGCGGTATTAATACTTCGCAAGGGCCAAATACGAATATAATAAACAACACCCAAAAGCCCGCGCTTTTCCCCAAAGCCGTTTCGTGTGTATGCCCGGGCGCCAAATGTCCATGGGAGTGAACCACGCCGTTTTCGTGCATGTGAATTCTGCCCGCCAAGGCAAGTTTCACGCCATACAACATGTAACACACGCCGAACACCAGCAGCATCCATTTTACGATGTCGGCGCGCGAACCCTCAATCGACTCCAACAGGCCCACGCTTGCCCCCAGCATTATGCCTAAAAAGCCCAGTATTACTGAAGAAAGCACATGTCCTAGCCCGCATAGAAAAGTGATAAACAAAGTGCGAGCCCCGCTCCACTTGCGAGCCTTGCCCAAAGCCACAAAAGGCAAATAGTGGTCCGGGCCTATTAAAGTGTGAAAAAATCCCAAAAAAACGGCCGTTGCAACAAGAGCGTAAACAGACTGAACATTATCCATATATTTACCTATCTTTTATTGAGTTAATCAGATGGGCGTTATAAGCGGCACCAAAACCGTTGTCAATATTAACTACACTGACTCCGTTGGCGCAGGAGTTTATCATGGAAAGCAAAGCCGCAAGCCCGCCGAAACTTGCGCCGTACCCGACGCTTGTGGGCACGGCAATCACCGGAACTTTCAACAAGCCCGCCGCAACGCTCGCTAGAGCCCCCTCCATACCCGCTATTGCAATCACCGCATTTGCCTTGCGGATTTCGTCGGCTACCGAAAGTATTCTATGAAGCCCGGCGACGCCGCAGTCATAAAAAGTTTTTACGTTGTCCCCTAAAAAATTCAGAGTTTCCCTCGCCTCTTCGGCAACGTACATATCGGAAGTGCCCGCCGTAACTATCGCGACCAAACCGCCGGAGTGCGCCGGTTTGCCTGCGTCGGAAACTATCGAAACCGTACGGGCTATCTCGTTGGCGCGGGCTTGCGGAAATTCGGCGGAGATTGCGTCGGAAATTTCTTTTGATACGCGCGTAACGAGAGTGTTTTCGCCCATATCGACAATTTTTCTTATTATGTCCAATATTTGCCCCTTTGTCTTCCCTGCGCCGTAAACCACCTCTCCCACTCCCGTGCGGGAACGGCGCCCTACATCCAAGCGGGTGTGGGAAATATCGACAACTCCCGAAGACTCTATTGCCGCCTGAGCGTCTTTTAAAGATATATCGCCCGTTTTAAAGGCTTCTAGTATTTCCGATATGCTTTTCATACGCAAATTTTACCGCGCGTTCATTGCTCCGCGCCTGTACCCTTCCAAATCTAAAGCCACATACTTAAAACCGATTTTTTTTAGGCGAGCATTTACAACACCCATATTTTCCGACTCGCAAAATTTTTGCAATGAATCAGAAGATATCTCAATGCGCGCGCATTTGCCGTGGACGCGCACGCGCACGCATTGAAATCCCAAAGACCTCAGAAAATCTTCGCTTTCGTCAACCATTTTAAGCAGGCTTCCGTCAACCCGCGCCCCAGTTTCAAAGCGGGTCATCAAACACGCGTACGCCGGCTTGCAGGCGATTTCCATACCGCGCTTCAAAGCATAGGCGCGAATTTCTTCTTTTCCCCATCCCGCCGCGAGAAACGGGCTTAACACGCCAAGCTCGGAAAGCGCCTTCATTCCAGGGCGGTAATCCGACAAATCGTCGGCGTTTGTGCCGTCCAAAAAATTTTTAAAGCCGCGCGAAAGCGATTCCTCCATTAGGCGCGAGAAAACGGCGCGCTTGCACAAATAGCATCTGTCGGGAGGATTGCCGGCTATTTCTTCTGCGACCGGAAGCCTGACGGAGACTCTCCCAACTCCGAGTTTTCTGCAAAGCTCCGCAGCCTCCTCTTGTTCGGAAGCCATCATGTAAGGAGTGTCCGCGCTTGCCGCCAGACAGTTTTCTGCGCCCAAAATTTCGACGCAAGCCGACAATAAAACGGAACTGTCCAATCCCCCCGACAAAGCAACAGCAACTCTCTTCAGCGGCAAAATCTGTTCGGACAATTTATCCATTATCCAGCGAATTTTCTATTTTTTTTGCAATTAAGCCGACCGATTCCCCCGTGCGCTCCGAAATTTTCACGCAGTCGTCAAATTCCACCTTAACGCGCTCTACTCCGTTAAAAGAGGATTTTTTTATGGAAACTTCCCCGAACTCCGTGGTTTTCTTAAAGGACTCCCTCGAAATGCTCGCGCGGGAAAGCTGATATTGGCGCACACCCAAAGTTGTCGAGTGCGCAAAAAATGCTGCGCGCACGTCCGCAAGTTTATCCGTTTTGCACAGTGCGCATACTTTTGCCGCCAAACGGTTTTTCTTCATTGCAACCGACTCCTGCCAAACATCCAAAGCTCCGGCTTCAAACAGCCGAGCACATAGCGCGGAAATATGTTCCGGAGTCATGTCGTCCAAGTTTGCGCATATTTCAAACATTTGGACGCTGTCAATTCCCGAAGGCGGATTTGCGGCGTCGGAAGTGTCGTAAAGCATGACGCGCAAGATATTCGGCAGTTCCGAACACTCTCTATGTCCTATTCCTATTCCCGTACCCAAGCATCTCCCCGAAACCGGAACGTTAAAATCATCCGCCAAAGACGCAATAATTGCCGCCCCGGTTGGAGTTGTAGCCTCGTGGCAAACTCCGCCGATTTTAGACGGAAACGCCTTTGAAATTATCGCTGTCGCGGGCGCCGGAACCGGCAGAACCCCATGGGCGCACCTGACCGTGCCCCCGCCCAATTCCACACATGAGGAAACCACTTTGTCTACATCCAGCATTTCAGCACAAATTGCGGCTCCGACCACGTCTATTATCGAATCCACCGCCCCGACTTCGTGAAAATGCACTTCGTCCACATTTTTTCCGTGAACCTGAGCTTCGGCGCGCGCTATTATGTCAAATATCCCAATCGCCGACGATTTTACCTTATCTGAGAGCCTCGACTCCAAAATAATCCGCTTTATATCCGCGTATGAACGATGCTCGTGCGCGCCGTGCAAATGCCCTGAATTTCCGTGCTCTCCGTGCGAGTGCCCGCCGCCGCCAACTCCGCAAGACGCATGCCCGCAATGCCCGCTTGCGACCTCTACATTCGCCTTTGTTCCCCATATGCCGTTTTTAGAAGCCTTCTCAAATGAAAGTTTCCAACCGTCCAAATTCAGCTTTCTTAAGCCGCGCTCAAGCCTGTCCGCATCCGCGCCCAAATCGACGAGAGCTGCAAGATTCATGTCTCCGCTTATTCCCGCGAAACAATCGTAATATAAAGTTTTCATCTCCAACCTGTCTATTTTAAAGCGCCAAAAATTTCAACAGTTTAATCTCCAAATATCCGCCGCAATCCAATTCAAACACACAATAAAATCCGCGCGCTCAAAAAAAAAGCGCGCCCCGGTTGAGACGCGCGAGAAAATAATATATGCAATTAGAACGTCGGATGGCAAATTATTGTATCGCCACACGCCACGACATAATCTTCGCCCTGGCTCCAAACCTCGTCGTTAAGGAGGATTTTAAAGGAAACGTCGCCTTTGGAAACAATCTGTTCCCAAAGCCATTCATCGTCTCCGACGCACTGCATAACAATTCCTTTTTGCCAATTAAGCCCCGCGCCTATTCCGCGAATGTAGAGCTGGTTTCCCCAGCCCGCATCAAACTTCACAATAACGCGAGTGAGTTTTGTATCGGAGCATTTGCCCTTCTTGCAACAGGCCTTCTTGGGCTCAACCGCTTCTTTCGCGGCGGTCGCCGGTTTCTTGGAAGACGCACAAGCTTTAGCGCCCTTCTTTGTCGCAGTCTTGGGAGCAACGCCCGCGAGCTTCTTTGATGTTTTTGCAGCCATTTTTTTTCCTTTCAATTGCTGAGGCGATAACCTCAAAAGGGTATTTACCGCCTTTATGAGCATATAATCAAACTCAATTATAGACAATTGCAAGTTTTTTTTTCAATTTTTGAATAATGAGAATGTAAAAAAAACGTTAGCGTATATTATCGTAAAATTTCAAAAAATTTAAAGAGCAAAAAAAACGCGGAGCCGCAAGAAAACGAACCCCGCGCAAAATGAAATTTTGCCGCAACTTATTCTTCGATGCGGTCAGCCGCGCTTGATTCTTTTTCTATCATGTCTGCCACCACAGTGTTGGCGCTAAACGAACTAAACGCCGTTTCTATATTTTGGGACAGCCTTTTAAAATCGCCCGCAGCCGCCTGTTCGGCAGGTTTAGTGAATTTTACCAAATTTACTATATAGCCGTTCTTTGCAAGCGTCTGCATTTTCGAAACGCCGCCAACCTTCATCTTGGGAAGTTCCGAACGAATCACGCTGTACGCATTCATCACTGCGGGAGCCGTAGAACCGAACTTCATAAGCGAAAAATCCTTGACCGTTTCAACTTTTGCGCCGGCAGCCTTCGCCACTTCGGCAAAAGACTTTCCTTCCGCAACGGCTTTTGCCAAAGCAGCGTCCAAAGTTGCGCCGCGCTCTGCAAAAAGTTTTTGTTTCTGCGATTCCAGATAGTCTTTTTCAACCTGCGCCTTCACATCGGAAAATTTCGGCAGATAGGAATCGGCTTTCTGGACAAGCATGACAAACCAAACGCCGTCCGAAACTGGAATTGGGTCTGTATAGAAGGAATTTTCATCCAACTGCAATCCGACGGAAGCAACGCTTTCGGGCATTCCCTTGGGCGCAGACTTGTCGGTTGTACGGATTACGTCCGACTTTTTCAGCTCCACTTTTGCATCGCTAAAGATTTTTTTAAGTTCGGGAGAATTCATCTTTGCGCCGGAATCGTAAATTGCTATAGCCAATTCCTCGGCCGCAGTGGCAGCCTGCCTTAAAGCGGCGTCGGCGAGAATATCGGCCTTTACTTTTTCGCTTACATCCGACAGCTGCGGAACAAACGGCTTGCCGTCTTTTTGAGTGGCGTATTTGCGCATATTGGCGCCGTAGAAAGCAGCTATTTCCTCCTGGCTCGGCGCCTTCACGCTTGACGCGTATTTTGAAGCGGGGAAAAACGCCGTTTCCAAAACTACGCCCTCTCCGACGCGATAGTTTTCTATATTCGCTTTGAAATACGCCTCCAAAGCCGCGGAATCGGCTTTGATTTCCGGCTTAAAGTCGGCATAATCGAGTATTGCCAAGTTGAAATCCCACGTTCCGTAACTCTGGTTGTATTCGCGCTCAACCTCGCTTTTGAAAACATATCCCGGACCGCCCAAAAGTTTCGACATTTTGGAGACCAGGGCATTCTGGGCTATTATAAAAGTCAGAGACTCGTCGCTGATGCGCCCTGTTCCGATGCGCTCCTCTTTAAATTTATTCCAAAGCTGTGCGCTAAACGTTCCGTCGGGATTCAAAAAAATCGGAGCTTTTTGCAAATAGTCGCGCAATTCAGCTTCCGACACTTGGCGGATATTGAGGTCTTTAGCCAACGAAAGCAAATAGGCCTGCCTAAGAATCATCTGCGTAAGCTGCTCTTGGGTTTGAATCTGCATTCCCGCCAAAATGGCCTCGTAAAAGGCGCAGGTCTGCAACTGTGAGATTACGGCTTGATTGGACAAGTCGAAACCGTAGAAGTCCTTGTGTTCGTCCCACGCGCGATTTCTATCGCCAAGGAACGGAACCTGACCTATCGTAAAAACGAAAGCTATTATGATAACGACCAACAAAACGCTGAAAACGGATTTGTGGTGTTTTTGCAATACTAATTGGATCCAAGTAATCATACTGAAATTTTTTAAAGATACCTATTTAAGTTCCCCGCCGGCGTATGTCAATCTTTGAAGTTTGTTTTTTGGAAAGTTTGTTTTTTTTCAGACGCCCGCACTTTGGCTTGTAAAAGGCGGATTTTGGAGCAAGATTGCACGAGATATGGAAATCGACACCGCTCTGATTTTATGCGCCGGTTACGGCACGCGCCTGAGACCGCTTACGGATATTGCGCCCAAACCTCTCTTGCGCGTGCGCGGAAAACCGATGGTTTGCAACATACTCGACAAACTCACGGCCGTTGGGATAGAAAAATTTTTTATAAACACTTGCCATTTGGCGGATAAATTTGAATCCGCTTTTCCCGCCCGCGCAGACGGAAAACGCTTATACAAGGGGGCAGAAATAATCCTTGTGCGCGAATCCCCGGAAATTCTGGACACAGGCGGAGCGCTGAAAAACATACTCGGACAAATCGATCGCTCAAAGCCCATTCTCGTTCACAACGGAGACATTTTTTTTGACGCCAATCCAAAACCGTTTATCGCCGCCGCCTACAAGAATTTCGAGTCCGACCCGCGGTGCGCCGCAACACTCTGCCTGCGCGGCGGCGGAAACCTCAACAACGTGTGCGTAAGCGGCGACAAGGTGGCAGACATGAGGTTCAAGCTAAAAAAGCCCTTTGACGCCGTTATGCAGTTCTGCGGATTCTACGCCGCAAATCCTCCCCTGTTTGGACTTCTGGAAAGCAACCCAAATAACGTTTTTTCCATAGTCGAAACATTTTTGGAATCAATGCGCATGGATGGAAACTCCGTAAGTTTCTATACTGAAAACGGCGGGACTTGGACGGATATCGGAACGTCGGAAGAATATGTAGAAGTAAACAGAATGTCTCCACCCGACAGAAACTTCAGATTGGCGCAGCTGCGTTCATACGGATTTTTTCCGGAAACAGTTTCCGAAATAGACAAGGGCGGATCCATGCGGGAATTTTTTAAATTCAAAGACCCCAAACACGGGAATCTCGTCGCATGCTTTTATTCTCCGGACAAGCGTGAAAATTTCCTGTATGCGCCGATTGCGAAATTCCTCCGCAAAAACGAATTTCCCGTGCCCGAAATAATATTCGACTCCGCAGAAGACAGGTCAATCGTAATGAGAGACGCCGGAGAAAAAAATCTGTCCGAAATTCCCCAAGCGCGCAAAAAAGACGCTTATAAAAAAGTCGTTGCCCACATAAGGCGCCTGCACACCAAAATTACCGAAATTTTTCAAAATTCCCCTTTTGAACTTTCGCAGGAGTTTAACGAAAGCCTCTACAAATGGGAGCAGAATTACTTTTTTGAAGAGTGCGTAAAGAATCGTTTCGGGCTTGCTCCCGACCTTCCTGAAAGCGAATTTGAAATGATAAGGCAAACTCTGTCCGCGCATGCGCCGGCGCTGCTGCACCGCGATTTGCAATCCCAAAACATAATTGTAAGCGGCGAAGGCGAAATAGGATTTATAGATTTCCAAGGAATGAGATTGGGCAATCCGTATTACGATCTTGCCTCCCTTCTTTTCGACCCATACATAAAACTGCCCGCCGAATTTCGAGAAGAACTTTTGCAAGAATATATATCCGGAAGCGAAATATCCGCATCCGACGCCGCAAATATGCTGAATATCGCAGCCGTTGAACGCCTTATGCAGGCTTTGGGCGCGTACGGATTTCTCTCGTTAAAAAAGGGCTTGCGGGAATACGAAAATTATTTCCTGCCCGCCCTCTCAAGCTTGCTGGATTGCGCGCTTAAATGCGGATTGCCCCGAATATCGGAAATAGCCCGCGCATGCCTGAAATCGCTGGATACCGACGCCGAATCCCAAGCAAACAAATAAACAGCGCATAAATTTTCTCGAACACATCCACGCGCGCGGGCGGTATGTTTAAATACACTTTCGACACTCCTATGTGCCGCATTTTATTGAAGCCTATCGAATCCGGATTCCTTCTTAAATTATAGGTGTATTGCACAAACCTGCCGCCTACTGGCAGAGCGGACTCAGCCCAGATTAGTTTATCTAAATTTTCTCGAACACATCCACGCGCGCGGGCGGTATGTTCAAATACACTTTCGACACTCCTATGTGCCGCATTTTATTGAAGCCTATCGAATCCGGATTCCTTCTTAAATTATAGGTGTATTGCACAAACCTGCCGCCTACTGGCAGAGCGGACTCCACCTCGCTCAAGATGCGCGCTACCATATCCCCGGGAAGGCTTAGAAGCGGGAGGCTCGAAACTATTGCATAAACTTTCGGCAAATCGTCCCCGACTATTTTGCGGATATTTTCGGCGCTGTCGGTTGCGACTCTCGCCGTCGGGAAATCCCGCCTCAGAGTATCCGACAACCCCTGATCAAATTCCACACAGTATAGGGATGAGTTCTTATCAAAACCCGCCTCTATTAAATATTTTGTTACAGCGCCCGTTCCGGCGCCCAACTCCACGACAACGCCGCCTTCGCGCCTGCCTCCGACCCCGCAGACCATCTTGCGCGCCAAAAATCTCGAACTGGGGCATACCGCCCCCGTCGACATGGGATGCGCAATCCATTTGCATAAAAATTTCAGTGTTGAAGATATTTTCATATTTTCAATTAATGCGCAGGTTGACTTGTGTTCGTTTATTGGGGCTGGTAGATGTCGTGCAAACGCAAAAGCCCCAAACATTTTCCGTTTTCGTCTACGACAGGCAATACGGAAATCTTTGACTTTCTGTCTTCCATAAGTTTAACAGCCCGCCCTAAAGAAGCTTCGGGCTCGACGCAAATCGGTTTTTTTGTCATCATTTCCCCGCAAGTAAGAGCGTCCAAATCAACGACAGCCTGAAGCATTCTGCGAACATCCCCGTCGGTTACAAATCCGGTTAAAACGCCGCTTTCATCCACAACGCAGGCGGCGCCCAAGGGGAAGCGCGTCATGGCTATTACGACTTCGCGCACGGTGTTTTCCGGCTTGACAACCGCGCAGTGCGAAAGCGGATTCATAACGTCTTTTACATTCAGCAAAAGGTTTCTGCCAAGCTGACCGGCAGGATGGAATTTGGCAAAATCCTCTTTTGAAAATCCGCGCGCCTTCATTAGAGCGCAAGCCATGGCATCGCCCATTGCCATGGCGAGCGTCGTGGAGTTAGTGGGAACTATTCCCAACGGATCGGCCTCCCCGCACGAAGAAGCGTCTAAAATTATATCGCAATCGCGCCCCATCGGAGAATCGAGATTGCCGATTAGGGCGATTATCGTGGAATTAAATTTTTTAAGTATGGGAATCAGACGCAAGCACTCCACCGTGGAGCCGCTGTTTGAAATAAGCAAAGTCGGGTCTCCCGGCTCGTACACGCCCAAGTCCCCATGGACTGCGTCGCAAGCGTGCATGAATACTGCAGGAGTACCCGTGCTGGAAAGAGTGGCGGCTATTTTCTGCCCCACAAGCCCCGACTTCCCGACGCCGCTTACCATCAATTTTCCCTTGTGGGACAGAATTTCCCGGATAGCTTTGGCGAAACTTTCGCCCACCCGCGAAGTGGCGTTTTTTATCGTGTCGGCCTCGCAGTTCAATACGGCCTTTCCAAGCTCAATAAGTTCAGAGTCTTCCATTTTAACCTAAAGATTTTAAATATTCTTCAGCGGCCTCCAAATCCTCAGGAGTATCGATTCCTATCGATTGGTAGTCGGTCTCCACTATGTCAAATTTGTATCCCGCCGACACAAAGCGCAACTGCTCAAGCATTTCGCACTTCTCCATGGCGGACACGGGCAGGGAATCGTATCTGGCCAAAGCCTTTGCCGAATATCCGTAAATGCCTATGTGCCTCCAATAATCGTAATGCTCAAGCCATTTTGCGGGGTTTCCCTCACCCCTCATATACGGCAGCGGGCTGCGGCTGAAGTAAAGGGCGCGGCCTTCGCCGTCGCGCAATACCTTTACAACATTCGGATTTATTAGCGTGCTTGCGTCGCCGATTTTCCCAACCGCCGTAACCAAATCGCTATTGTAAGCCCTATGCGCCTCTATTACAGCATCAATTAGCTTGGGAGATATAAACGGCTCGTCTCCCTGGACATTTACAACAAATTCCGCTCCGATTTCTTCCGACGCCTCAATAATGCGCTCGGTACCGGAGCGGCATTTTTCCGAAGTCATTATTACCGGAGCGGAAATGCGGTCTGCAAATTCCGCTATCTCTATGCTGTCGGTCAATATTACCGCTTTTTCGGCGAACTCGCTCTGTTTGCACGCGTCGTAAACGCGCTCTATAACAGCCTTTCCGCCCAGCAAAGCGAGCGGTTTCCCGGGAAAACGCGTCGACGCCATCCTTGCCGGAATCGCTATTGCGGCACCAAGCAACATTGCCATGGAAAATACATCGCCCGAACGCTTGTTGATTTCGTCCCAAAATTCTTTTGTTTCGTTGTATTCGGCCGAAGGCTCCTCTATGTAGTTTTTATAAACCGCAAAACACGCCAGCAATAGGAAGAATATTCCTATGAGCCTAAAGAGGAAAACATACTGCCCGCTGGAAAGGCCCCAAAACCTGAATTTTGAAACATCGTATTTCTCCCTGTAAGACTCGCCCGAACGCGCCAAAAATAAAAGCGCTATAAACAGAGGAACCGCGACGCTCGCAACCTCGAATATGCTTAACAAAATCTTCATGCGTTAAATACTACATTATTTTGAAACCGATTCAAGAACCGATTCTATTATGAAGTCCAACTGGCCGCGTTCCAGTTCCGGGTAAATTGGCAGCGCAAGCGTATGTTCGGCAGCATATTCGGCGTTGGGGAAATCTCCCTTTTTATAGCCCAACGCCGCAAAACACTCCTGCAAATGCAACGGCAGCGGATAGTAAATCTCGCAGCCGATTTCTTTGCTTCTCAAATGCGCCAGAACTTCGTCGCGGTTCGGAACCGAAATTATGTACTGGTTGTAAATCGAATAATTTTTCGGGTCTATCACGGGAGTTTTCACTGACCCGCATCCTGAGAAGCCGGCGTCGTAAACTTTTGCATTGGCCCTGCGCATTTCGCCCCATTTGTCAAGGAACGGAAGTTTCGCCAAGAGACCAGCCGCCTGAATGGCGTCAAGCCTGAAGTTTCCGCCGACTCTCTTGTGGAAATACTTAGGCTCCATACCGTGGTTGCGCATTTCGCGCACTGACCGCGCCAAGTTGTCGTCATTGGTTACAACCATGCCGCCGTCGCCAAGTCCCCCCAAATTCTTCGACGGAAAGAAACTCAGACATGCGCAGTCTCCGAAATTTCCGACCCTTACGCCGTCGCGCTTTGCGCCTATTGCCTGCGCGCCGTCCTCAATAACCTTCAGTTTGTTTGCGCGCGCTATTTCACAAATTTCATCCATTCTCGCGCACTGTCCGTAAAGATGGACGGGCATAACGGCCTTTGTGCGGGCGGATATTTTAGATTCAAAAGACTTGGGGTCAATATTGTACGTGTCGGCGTCTATGTCGGCAAACACGGGCCTTGCGCCCGCGCGCCAAACGCATCCTGCCGTGGCAAAAAACGTATACGCCGGAACGATTACTTCGTCAGGATCCCCCGCGTCAAGCGGAGAGCGGTATATTCCCAAAGCCATCAGCGAGGCCAAAAGCGCGTCGGTGCCGCTTGATACGCCCACCGCATGCTTCGTTTCGGAATATTCCGCAACGGCTTCCTCGAATTTTGACACATACGGACCGCCTATGAAATACTGCGATTCAAGTATGTCGTCGAGCATTCTCTTTGTTTCGTCGCGGACGCCCGCATATTGTTTTTTCAAATCTAAGAGAGGTATCTTCATAAAAATCGGATAGACTTTAAATACTAAATTGCGCAAAAGCGCAACTTATATTTATCGTTTCCCAAAGATAAAAGAATTTGAACAAATACATTAAAACACTTGCAAGAACCTGCAAAAAAGTTAAATTAAAAACAAACAAACAAAACTAAAATCAATATGAAAAAAGAGACCAAAGCAACAAAACCAGCCGCAAAAAAAGCGGTAAAAAAGGCCGTTTCAAAAGCGGCAAAAGTCCCCGCAAAAAAAGCGTCCCCGGCTAAAGCCGCTAAAAAAGCTCCTGAGAAGAAGTGTTCTTGCGGGAAAGACGGGAAAAAGTGCTCGTGTGAAAAAGGCGGCAAAAAGTGCACATGCAAAAACGGCGGGAAGAAAGACGGAAAAAAGTGCTCCTGCGGGAAAGCCGACTGCAAGTGCGGCGGCGAAGGATTTTGCTTTGAAAAGCTCGTTACCGAAATTTTCGGGCAGTTGTCCGACGAGTCCGTAATGGCGGCCCTCATGCAAGACTACTTCTATACTGAGCTCTTGAAAAAAGGATTTGAAGAAAACATGGCAAACACGCTTGCAAATAAATTAAACGTGGATATAGCAAGTTTTGAAGCCGATGTTTCAATAAAAGAAGATTAAAATTCCCAAATAAAAAAGGGCGCCGGAAGATTGTCTTCCAGGCGCCTTTTTTATTGTTGCGGCCCATTTGCGGCCGCCGCTTGATTGCATATTGAAGCTACTCTACAATCGGAATTTCGGCGTATTTTCCAATTTCCACCGAAATGTCTTTCGACTCCGCAAACGGCTTCCCGTTTATGAAAACGTTTTTCAATACAACGTTAGATACCGAACAATCTTCGCTAAAGCCTTCAAAAATATTCTTTAGAGGCTCTTTTGTCGTAACATATATGTCTTCAAAACGGATATCGTAAACCTTTCCGCGGTTCTTGTCCTTTGAATATCTGGAAAACATTATGCGTATGTCTATGAGATAGTTTTCCGGGTCCTCCACGCGTATGTTTTTGTAAAGCACGTTGTGGATTTTCGCGCGGTCGCCGTTGTGGATTGTAAAAGTGCCTTCCTTGCCCTCTTTCCACTTGGGATTGCGCTGGGTGTGAATTATGTCTATATCTTCAAAGGCGATATTTTTTATCTCGTCTCCGCGCGTTTCAAAACCTATCTCCAATCCGTTTCCCCAAATGCTGTTCCATATTACGCATTTGCGCACGGTAACGTTTTCTACGTTGTTGGGTTTCGAGTGGTCGAAATATTTTGGAGCGTAACCGACTCCGGCCTTAATGGCAATGCAATCGTCCTTATTGCGCAGAAAACAGTTTTCTATCAGAACATTTTTGCAAGAAACGACATCTATTCCGTCGTCCCATCCGATTTCGCTCACGGTTTTTATATTGTTTATGTGAATGTCCTTGCAGGCAAACATCGGAATCGTCCAATTAGGGCTTTGCACTATGCAAAAACCTTCGAGTTTTATATTGGATGTGTTGTGAAATTCTATTCCTTGCGACGAAGGACCGCGCTTTTCTATCGCCGGCGGAATTTTCTCGCACGAAATTATTCCATTTCCGCAAATGCGCACATTTTCCATCGGCGCCCCAGTTTCCCTATCCCCTGTTCTAAAAGAGCCATAAACGACCGCACCGCCTTCAATATAAACAGTGGTATTTGACGGCAGCTGCTTGCGCAAACCCAAATCGTGAAGCTTCCCGGCTTCAAAAAATATTACGTTTTTATCGCCCTTTTTCGGGGGATTTTTTACGGGGGGATTGGCGAATATGAAAAGCGGATGTTCTATGCCGTTTATTTCCACGCTCAGATTGCACGGCTCCGAAATTTCAAATTGTAGAGTGGTGTCGTCGACCCGCTTAGCCGCAATTTTCTTTGAAAGCGGGCGAATCTCAAAAGATTTTATAGGCTCTTTTACTTTTACGACGGCAACGGTTTTGCCGGCAATATCAAACGGCGCTATATCCGCCAACGGAGTCGGATAGACATGGCAGTCCTGCGAATCCAACGTCAAAACGTAACGCCCAGATTTCGGAGCATCCGGAGAATATTTGTAAACCACCGCGTTTGCCGCAAAAGACGCAAAAGGCAGCAACGCGCAAAATATCGCCATAAACAAATTTTTCATGCCAACATTAAAAAAAATTTTTCCGCACATGGAAAGCTTTTTATCCTTGAAATGTCGGCTGAAATATCAATTTGCCACGACTGCGCCCCTACCGTAAAATACCCTACGCGCATTGCGCCGCCGCGGACGCAAAAAAACGGCGCGTTTTTTGCGCGCCGTTTTGAAAGTATCTGCGCCCGTAGGCGCCGCGGTCCAACCGCCTGAAACGCTGCGCTTAAAAACCTAAACTTTCCGCAAGGAACGCCCAAATTTTTCAAGCATGCGTTTCGAGTTCGGACTCCGCGCGGACTACATCATTCCGCCCATTCCTCCGTCCATTCCCGGCGTCGGAGCAGCTGGCTTGGGTTCGGGAAGGTCGGTAATCATGCATTCTGTGGTGAGCAGCAAAGCTGCAACGCTCGCAGCGTTCTGCAAAGCCGAACGGGTAACCTTGGTCGGATCAACAACGCCAGCCTTGAACAAGTCTTCAAATTTGCCCGTCGCCACATTGTAGCCTACGCTGCCCTTAGACTTGAGAACTTCCTTGACGACAAGCGCGCCTTCTTCTCCGGCGTTAGCGCAAAGCTGGCGCAGCGGAGCTTCAATAGCGCGGCGGACAATCTGAGCGCCGACCGCTTCGTCTCCGGACAATGTTTCCTGAAGTTTGTCGATGGCGTTTGCAGTGCGGAGCAATGCAACGGAACCGCCTGCGCTGATGCCTTCCTCGACAGCCGCGCGGGTCGCGTGCAAAGCGTCGTCTACGCGAGCCTTCTTTTCCTTCATTTCAGGTTCGGTGGCGGCGCCGATGTTAATAACGGCAACGCCGCCGGCGAGCTTTGCGAGGCGTTCCTGCAATTTCTCGCGGTCGTAGTCGGAGGTTGTCTCCTCTATCGCCTTGCGGAGCTGCTTTACCCTGCCCTGGATATCGGCGGACTTTCCGGCGCCTTCGACAATCGTGGTATTCTCCTTGGAAACGGTTATGCGCTTTGCCTTGCCCAAATCGGCGAGTTCGAGATTCTCAAGCTTGAGGCCGAGATCTTCGGTGATGCACCTGCCGTTTGTGAGGATAGCGATATCTTCAAGCATGGCCTTGCGCCTGTCGCCGAATCCGGGAGCCTTAACCGCGCAAACATTGAGCATGCCGCGGAGTTTGTTTACAACCAAAGCCGCGAGAGCTTCGCCTTCAATGTCTTCGGCGATAAGCATGAACGGTTTGCCGGTCTTGGCAACCTTCTGGAGAATCGGCAGAAGTTCCGAGAGATTGGAAATTTTCTTTTCGTGAATGAGGATGTAGGCGTCCTCCAGAACGCATTCCATCGTGTCGGTATTGGTAACGAAGTACGGCGACAGATAGCCCTTATCGAACTGCATTCCCTCGACTACATCGAGAGTAGTGTCTATTGACTTGGCTTCCTCTACTGTGATTGTGCCGTCTTTGCCGACCTTGTCCATAGCTTCGGCTATAATGTCGCCGATTTCGCTGTCCCAGTTGGCGGAAACAGTCGCAACCTGGCGGATTTCTTCGCGGTCCTTAACGGGCTTTGAAGTTTTTGCCAACTCTTTTACCGCGACTTCAACAGCCTTGTCGATACCGCGCTTTACGAAAATCGGGTTGGAGCCTGCCGCGACATTGCGCAAGCCTTCGCGATAGATTGCCTCTGCCAAAACCGTAGCTGTCGTTGTGCCGTCTCCGGCGTTGTCGGAAGTTTTGTTGGCGACTTCCTTGACCATCTGCGCGCCCATATTTTCAAAGGGATCTTCCAAATCGATTTCCTTTGCGACCGTTACGCCGTCTTTTGTTATGAGCGGAGCCCCGTATTTCTTGTCTATTACGACATTTCTGCCCTTGGGGCCGAGAGTCGCCTTGACCGCTTTTGCCAAAACTGTAACGCCCGCAAGAATCTTTTTGCGTGCTGATTCGTCGAAAATAATCTGTTTAGCCATATTAATTTGTTCCTTCTGTTATTTATTTAAAATTGCGACGATGTCGTCTTCGCGCAGGAGAGTGTATTTTTCATCCCCGAAAGTTATTTCGGTGCCGCCGTACTTGGAAATCAGAACGCTGTCGCCGACCTTGACTTCAAAGGGAAGGCGCTTTCCATTGTTGTCCAAACGGCCGCTGCCAATCGCTACGACCTGCGCTTCCTGCGACTTTTCTTTCGCGGAGTCGGGAATGATAATGCCTCCCTTTACCTGTTCTTTTTCTTCTACTTGTTTTACGAGAACTCTGTCTCCCAGAGGTTGGATCTTTACTTTTGCCATAATTATATACGTGTTATTGTTTGTTTTAAAAAAGTTTGAATTTACAATATTGCCAAAAACTCGGCAATTTTAAAAGAAAAAAGCCTTTGCCGCCGCGAATTTGCAGAAATTTTGCAGTCCGGGCGGCAAACGCCATGCCGATATTTTAAGATTTGTTTTTGGAATCGTCGTCGTCGACCACTTCAAAGTCGGCGTCCACCGAATCGCCCGCGCCCGCCGCGGAAGCCGAAGTTCCGGATGCCTGCTGCTGCGCCGCTGCCCCGCTTCCCGCGGCAGCTCCGCCGTTGGCGGCGGCTGCGGCGGCCTGCAAATGCTGCGCATGCTTCTGCAGAACGTTCATCAGTTTCTCGGAAGCTCCCTTCAAGGCGTCCTTGGCAGCGTCCTGCTTTGCGAGAACTTCTTTGGCCGCCGAAATTTCGGCTTCAAGATCGCCCTTTGCGTCGGCGGGAAGTTTGTCTCCGCTTTCTTTCAGCTGTTTTTCGGTACTGTAAATTATGTTGTCGAGTTCGTTGCGGGCTTCGGCGGTCTCCTTTATGAGGGCGTCTTCAGCGGCGTGCAGTTCGGCCTCCTTGCGGAGATTTTCAACCTCCTCCTTGCTAAGTCCGCTGGAGTTGGTAATTGTTATTTTCTGCTCTTTGCCCGTAGACTTGTCCTTGGCGCTCACGTTCAAAATGCCGTTGGCGTCTATGTCAAACGTAACTTCAATCTGCGGCAGACCGCGCGGAGCGGGCGCTATACCGTCCAAACGGAAGTTGCCTATCAGCTTATTGTCGCGCGCCATTGGGCGTTCGCCCTGCAATACGCGGATGTCAACAGCGGTTTGATTGTCCGAATACGTCGAAAATATCTGCGAAGCCTTCTTCGGGATTGTCGTATTGCGCTCTATCATCGGAGTAGACACTCCGCCGGCAGTCTCTATGGAAAGCGTAAGCGGCGTTACGTCCAACAGAAGAACATCCCTCACGTCTCCCTGCAGCACTCCGCCCTGAATAGCCGCTCCGCGCGCAACGACTTCGTCGGGATTGACGCCCTTGTGCGCCTCCTTGCCGGCAAGCCTGTCGGCAATCTCGACAACCTTGGGCATACGGGTCATTCCGCCGACGAGAACGAGCTCGTTTATGTCGGATTTTGAAAGCCCCGCATCGCGCAAGCAGTCGTCGAAGGGCTTTATGGTTCTTTCGACGAGGCTGTCAGTCAATTGTTCAAGCTTAGAGCGCGTCAGTTTTACGTTCAAATGTTTCGGGCCGCTCGCGTCCGCCGTAATAAACGGCAGGTTGATGTCCGTCTCCTGGGCGGAAGAAAGGGCGATTTTTGCCTTTTCGGCCTCCTCTTTCAAACGCTGCATCGCCATTGCGTCTCCGCGCAAGTCAATGCCGGATTCCGCCTTGAAAGTTTCTATCAGCCAATTTATGACCGCGGAGTCCCAATTATCGCCGCCTAGTTCGGTGTCGCCGTTTGTGGCCTTAACCTCAAAAACGCCGTCCCCTATTTCGAGAATGGAGATATCGTAGGTGCCGCCGCCCAAGTCGTAAACGGCGATTGTTTCGTCGTTTTTCTTGTCCAACCCGTAAGCCAGCGAAGCTGCAGTGGGTTCGTTTATAATTCTCTTTACGTCGAGGCCGGCTATGGTTCCGGCGTCTTTTGTAGCCTGGCGCTGGGCGTCGTTAAAATACGCCGGGACGGTAATCACGGCCTCGGTTATTTTTTCGCCCAAGTAGCTTTCGGCGTCGGCTTTCAATTGCTGAAGAACCATCGCGGAAATTTGTTCCGGGGAAAAACGCTCAGTCTTGTCGCCGACCTGGCATTCAATCATCGCCATTCCGTTGGGACCTTCGACTACTTTATAAGGCAGAGTCTTTGCCAGATTCTGCACTTCGGAAAATTTACGACCAATAAGCCTTTTAGCTGAATAAATGGTATTCGTCGGATTGGTAACAGCCTGGCGCTTTGCAGCCTGCCCCACGAGCCTTTCGCCCGATTTTGTAAAAGCCACGATAGACGGTGTTGTTCTGGCGCCTTCCCTATTTGGGATGACGGTGCTTTCGCCGCCTTCCATCACAGCCATGCAGGAGTTTGTTGTTCCTAAATCAATGCCTAATATTTTACTCATATGCCATTTTTAAAGCATACTTTGTGCCAAAATTTTAATCCAACATCACAACAGAATAACCATCAATTAATTATAAATTTTACCCTTGTTTTTTGCAGTTCTATAATTCCATCTTCAAAGTAATTATGTGCCATTTTGACCCACTGGAAAAATTCTATGTCCCATACTGCTGTCTCAATTATTTCATATAAACTCATATTTTCCCAGGGACAAAATTTGCACAACAACTTTTTGCGCACACGCGAGAGCCAACAATTATTGCAAAATTTGCATAACAAGACTTAACGAGCCGGAAATACATCTTAATATTTGCAGCTCTTTCAAATAAAATACGACACAGGCAATTCGCCCAAAAAATCTGCCCATCCCCATGAAATACGGCGGATGAATTCCCTTTAATAATATTCCGATTCTTTATTCACTTTTGCCTGCATTTTACATCCCTTTCGCCGGCATTTTATACCACTTTCGCCAGCATTTCACGCGCTCGATACCCCTCGAATAAAATACGCGCGCGCCGGAGTGATTTTATGCCCGCAAATATTATACACATGAAAAAACTCTCCGGGAAACCGGAGAGCTTTCTATTGAGTATATATGTACAGAAGACTTATGCGTCTTTTTTTGAAGAATCTTCAATCGGATTTTCGGAAACGACTTCAAACTCGAAATCAAATTTAACGTCGTTGTGAAGCTTGATATGCGCCACATGCTTGCCGAGCTCCTTGACGGGATGCGCAAGCGAAACCGATTTCTTAGGCATTTCAATGCCGTTTTCGGCAATGCGGGCAATGAGATTCTGCGCCGTTACCGAACCGAACATTTTTCCGCCTTCCCCTGTCTTGACCGCGAAAGCAATAGACATACCTTCAAGGGCTGCCTTAAGGGCCTGGGCGTTTTCAAGTTCCTTGGCCTCGCGGACCGCGCGGGCTTTCAAAAGAGCTTCAATTTGCTTTTTATTCGCCTTGTTCACGGGCATTGCGAGTTTCTGCGGGAACAGAAAATTGCGCGCGTAGCCTGCCTTGACGACGACCTGATCGCCTTCGCCGCCCAAATCTTCAACAGGTTTTACCAATAATACTTTGCTTGTTGCCATAATTTTTACTTCTTATTTTTTATATAAAATTGCCGCCAAAATGAATATTAAAAAGGAACGTCGTCGTCCTCAAGTTCGTCCTGCTGCCTCTGCGGAGCTTGGCGCGCCGATCCGCCTCTGGGCTGGGGCGCCGAATATTCCGCGTCGTAAGAGCCGCCGCTGTCCCGCGCCGAACCCACAAATTCAAAACGCTCCAGAACAACCATCAGCTTTGTGCGCTTTTGCCCGGTCTGCTTGTCCTCCCAAGAATCCTGGCGCAAACGACCTTCAACCAGTATCGGCTTGCCCTTGCTGAAGAACTTCGCGATATTCTCCGCCGACTTGCCAAAACAATCAATTTCAACAAAACAAGTTTCGTCCCTTGCGGAGCCGTCTTGGGCATTGTATGAACGGTTTACCGCTATGGAAAAGCGACATACGCTTGTGCCGCTTTGAGTCTGCCTCAACTCCGGATCGCGGGTGAGGTTGCCCATTAAAATAACTTTGTTGAATGAAGCCATCTTTGCGCTCCGTTTTAATTTATTCTGCGATAACCAAAATGCGGTTTACCGTCTTGTCCAGACGAAGCTTTTCTTTAATCTGCGAATTTGACGACGCAGGGCCTTCGTACTCGAACTGGACGTAGAGTCCCGCGGGGAACGAACGGTCGACCGTGCGCGCAAAAGTCTTTTGCCCCAAGTTTTCGACGCCGCTGACTTTGCACCCGACGGATTCTATTACCGACTTAAGCCTTTCAATAAGCGTTTCAACTGGTTCTGTATAGCCTCTTGTATCGAGGATAAATGTCGATTTATACTTCTTGTTATTCATATTTTATGGTTTTGTTAAATTTTATAGTCTTTTTTTACGCTTTATCTCAAGAATCTTTCGATTCGTCAATATCGCGCGCCAACTTGTCCAGGCTGTCGTCCGCTTTTTCTTTCGGGGCTGAAACACTGCCGCCGGACGCTCCGCAACCCGCTATTTCCGCAGGACTGCTTTCAACAGGCACCTCCCTCCGCATGCCGTCGGAAACTCTTTTCCGTTTCTCTGCCGAAGCCCTATTGACAACGTTCTGCGCCGATTGCAAACCCTTTTCAACCAACAAAAGCACGCAATCGAAGATTTTAGCGTCCTCCACCTTTTCAAAATCCGCGGAATCGAGCCTTCCCAAAACGTGGTCCGCCAAATCCATGCGCTTGTCAAGTTTTCCGCCTATGCCCACGCGAATGCGCACGAAATCGTTTCCGCAGCGGTCGATTATATCCGCAACCCCGTTGTGCCCGCCGGCGGAACCTCCTTGCGAAAGCTTTATTCGGCCGACATCCAGAGTTATATCGTCGTATATCACGGCGGTTTCGGATATGTCCAGCTTCAAGAATCTCAGAATATTTTTGAGATTCGCACCGCTGTTATTCATAAAACCGTCCGCGCGGGCGAGAATTAACTCCCGCGAAGCCAAAGTGCATTTTGCAATACTTGCAGCGCAATATTTATTCGCGGCAAAAACGACCGGATTGCCCGACTTCTCGGAAATAGCCTCAGCCAGTTTGCGCAAGAGAATCGCCCCCGCGTTATGGCGAGTGCGTTCATATTGCGCTCCGGTATTCCCCAAGCCTATTACAAGTTTTATAGACATTTTAAAGAACACTGCGCACCGGCTTCATCAGAAACCGGCGCGTCAAAAATTTCATTACTTCTTCGCCGCAGGAGCAGACTTTGCGTCGGCCTCGGGAGCTGCCGCCTTGGCGGCGTCGGCGCCTTCAGCCGCAACCGGAGCAGGTTCTTCTTCAACCTTAATTACATTGCAAGTAACCAACAAATCTTCCAAATCGGAAGTGAACTCAACGCCCTCGGGAGCCTTAACGTCCTTGAGGTGTATGCCTTCGCCGACTTTGAGATTGGAAACGTCTATTACTATCATTTCCGGCAAGTCGCGCGGACGGCACTTTACGCGAACTTCATGTTCGTGGATTTCTATGACGCCGTTTTCATTCTTTACTCCGTACGCTTCGCCTGTAAAGTGCAACGGCAAAACAGCATGCATGGGCTTGCCGCGGACAACTTCCACAAAGTCCACATGAAGGGGAGCCTCGGAAATGGGATGGCGCTCCACATCCTTGAGCATCGCATAGCGCGATTCCGTACCGTCGTCAAACGTCATTTCTATGAGAACAGCCTTGCCCGCGACGCTTTTGAGGGCGACAGCCAAATCTTTATTGTTTATCAGCAAATGCTTTTCGCCGCTTTCGCCGTAAATTACAGCGGGAACTTGACCGCTCTTGCGGTAGCGCTTCGCCGAATTGCCGCCAACTTGTGTTCTACTGGTTGTCTTGAGATTTATCTGTTTCATTTTATTGTATATATATAAAATATCAAATTCCGAGCACGCCGAGCGCCGTCGCCCGACAATACGTCTTTCGATTTAAAAGGTGGGTACTTTATTCACCTATTCCATAAAATCAACAAAAATTTTCCTTTAAATAAAATTTTTATAAATTTTTCCTTGAACCAAATCTCCCCGAAGCTCAAGGATAATTTCCCGAAAAATCCGAAACATTCCTATTCTCCACCCCGCCTCGAAAAAATTTTTCAAGGGCGCAAAATATTAAATGCTCCGCAAATACGCGCCTTTCCCACCAGCAAAGAGCAAAAGTGCATAAAAACGTGCGCTCTATTATATATAAAGCGCACTTGAAATTTCTTAGACGCGCTAAAAGCGCCAAATTTGCCTAAAACGCCTAAAAATCCAAGGGCTCGTCCGACCCCGTAATGCGGTCGGATTCAGATTCCGCGCTGAAGTCAAGAGCCGCATTGTTCTTGATAAGACCGTCGATTTCTGAAAGTACTCTCGCGCGGTCCCTCGTGAAGATAAACTTGTCGCTGCCCAATTTCCTGCGAGCATCCTCTATCAACTCGCGGGAAGGCCTGCGCATTTGCAACAACTTCAGCACATGTTTTTCCAAATTGGTGGAATTGCCTATCTTTATCTCCATCTGCACTAGCCTCGCCAAAGCAAGCTGGTGGCGCGGAAATCTGTCGACGGTGTTTTCCAATAGCCTGTGCGCCATCAAAGTTCCGCCCAAATTGTCCAATCTGCGCGCGGTGGCTATTAGAACCTTGGGGGAACACGTACCGCGTTTTACTACGTCGCGCAGCAAGATATCAGCCATGTTGCTGTTTCCAATTCCGTAATAGGCTATTGCCCGCAGGCAGCTGAGGACATCGTCGTAACGCTTTATCCAAACGGGTTTTTCCTTCATGATTTCCTCGGCGAAGTCGCTGGCAGCCTTATATTCTCCGTTAGTCAGCATCGTTTCCAAAAACAACAGGCAATACGGAGCTATCTGAAAATTCTCGGTGAGGGCGGTGTCGTAGATTTTGCGCATCAGTTCCACGTCTCCGTTATCGGCCGCATAGTTTGCCAAATACAGCATTCCCTTGTTGTCTCTTTTGTATTGTTCGTACAATTTGTTCAAATCATTCTTGAGATTTTCGACATCGCCGGATTTTTTGAGAAGGTTCAAATACTCCATGCGCTGCTCGAGAGAAAACGGATTTTCTATGGAACGCAGCATCGAATACTGGCGGGCCTTGTCCAAATCGTTCATTATGGTATAATAATTGACAAGCAGCGAATACAACGGCTCTTTATTGTGCGCGTAGTCAAAATTTTCCGCGATAACCTGAATGGCCTCCTCGCGCTTGCCTTGCTCCCATTCGTTCTTGGAAAGGCGCAAAATGCCCGGAAGAGTCTTATCCAGCTTGTACTTCACCAAATATTCCTTGGATTTATCATAATTTCCGTGCAATGCGTAAACCGAAGACAGCGACATAGCCAAATACGCTATAACCTCGGGATTTTTAATATTTCCCTTTGAGAGCAAACGCTCTGCCACCAAAACCAAACGCTTATCTTCGGTTTGGTCTATAAGCAAACGCATATACAGGCGAATATACTTAGTGTTCTCTGTGGCGTATATAAGCCCGACCTCCATAATTTCCAACGCTATGTCGGGACGCCCAAACGACAAATTGAATTCCGCAAGCATCTGCCTTGCCTCAATGTTTTTCGGAGAGCGGCCTACAGCGTTTGCAAGGCTCATGTAAGCCTCCCTATATTTGCGTTCCTTTAGATACTCCTTTGCTTTTCTCGCGTTATATTCGCCAATCCGCTCGCGGTGCGCAGACATGTCGAACGGAGCCACCAGCGCTTGAGAAAAAGTCATTTCTTCATAATCTCTGGCGTATTTAAATATGCAGTAAATAGCCGCGGAAATAGCCAACCACATAAGCACCAAAAACAACACAAATGCAACAACCACCCTTCCCCATAATATTTGAAAAGACCAGACCCCGTTAGGTTTTTGAACTCTCTTTGCCAATCCGGCGAGAGCATAAGTATAATTCGGCTTTTTTCCGCCGACAGCTTTGTTTTTTTCTGCCATAAAAATTACTTTTGTTTTAATGGGATAAATTGTTTACACGCATCCGTAAAATATAAAGCCGCATTTAGGACCGCGATTAACTTTAAAAAAATGTATAAATTTTATGATCTATGCAAGAAGATTTTAATTCAGCAAAACCAGCTGAACGGCAGACGATACAAATATGTAAAAAAGTATAGACATTTTTGCATAAACCATTTTAATATTACAAAAGTAATGCGGTAGTATTTTCAATGCAAACTGCGCAAAAAAACAATAATTGCTAATTCCATCTCCAAAGATTAAGGCACATATAAAAAATTCAAGAAAAAGAAAATTTATAACTATATGTCTTGACAAAGAGAGAATAATTCTGAAATAATGTTCATCAATCAATAGAGATTTTGACTATACAGACATTTTAATTTAAAACAAAACGAACAATGAAAAAACTAATTATATCCTCAGTAGTGGCTGCGGCGGCATTATCCGCTAATGCGGCACCGTTGGTAACCATCGGCGATCAGCTCGACCTCTTTTTTAGGGGCGCTGTAACGGGAAAGTGGAACAGCAACATCACTTACTCCGCCCTAAAAGACAAGAAAGTTGACGACTATTCGGCCGTATTCCGCTTGGGAGCTGAAGCCGACTACGGGCGCAACAGCAAGTTTAAGGCAAACGTCAAGTTCTTCGAGGACATGACGCGCTATGTTGAGCAGAAGAAGTTTAATTCAAATCTATCGAGCGTATTCGCCAATGCTTCGTATTCGGAACAGAATCTTACGGTTTCGGCAAACTTCTCATACGAACAGTTGTTCCAGAACAAGAGCGATACAATTGACGCCAACAACGTGGGAGAACTCGTACGCTTTAACAACTACAATGCCAACTTGAGAATAGCTTACGACTTCACCGATAAGATTGACGCAGAAATCGGCGGCACTTGGCAGTACACAGAATATCTCGGACATTGGTCTGAATCATATTCCGACGTAGACGTTTATGCTATTCCGGTCAGCGTATACTACAAGATAACCGAAAAAATTTCCGCAGGTCTTACATATCAATACCGCTACAGCGAATTTACAGGCGGTCTGCCGTCGTATAGCGATGACTACGGTACAAACCGCAACGACCACTTTGGCGGCGTAACAGTTCGCGGCGAACTCCTTCCGAAACTCACGGCTACCGCTTATGCAGGTGTTACCTATCGCGACCCGGGCGGTTCTTACTATGTGAGAAACGACGACGACACAACTTTTGCGTTTAGCGCAACACTCGGCTATGCGCTCACTGAAAAAGTCGGTTTGTTTGCAAAAGGTTCAAGAGACTTCGGCAATGCTGCAACCCGCCAGTCTTCCATCAATACTTCCGGTGAGTTCGGTATAAACTACAAGCCCTTTGAACAGATTTTGACAACGGCAAGTTTCATATACTGGAACACCCAATACCAGATGAACATGGGCACGGATCGTGAAGACGATACATACTTGGCACGTGTAGGCGTCTCCTACCTCCCCAACAAATTCATCACCGTCAGTGCTAACTACCGCTACTTCTGCAACTCTTCAAATGTTGCGTTTGCGACATACAACCAGCACTTGATTGATATAACATTTGCTGTAAAGTATTAATTATTTATTGTTCGTGAAAAGCTCGCATCAAAAATTGGTGCGAGCTTTTTTTATCGGATGCGAACCGTCTAAAACAAAAATGAAAAATTTATTAGCTTGTTTTGTATTTTTCATTCTTGCCCTGCCCTTAAACGCCCGGCAACCGCATATTGTATTTTTGGCGGGCAACAGTATACACAGATGGGGAGACCATGAAAATTTGCTTATGTGCAATCTTTACAAAGACCTTTTAACGAAGGCCTGTGGAGAAATAAAAATCGACGTTTTAGACACGACAAAATCTCAGTTACAAATAGACGGCAATCCGGACGCCGTAATAATTATCGGCGAAGGGGAAGGCAACCATCCGCTCAAATCCAATCCCGCCTTGTTGGAGGAATTAAGTCGCAAAAAAATCAACATAGGCGTAATCCATTACGCGCTGCATTTTTCCGACGCAAAAGACTATAAATACTTAGATTCAACTGTCGGAGGACACTACGAGCCACATTGGTCTGTCAATCCCACGTGGCTTGCGAATTTCACTCTTGAAAGACATCCGATAACAAACGGAGTAAAACCGTTTTCAATAAACGACGAATATTATTTTAACATCAGGTTTTCAGATATTGCCGGGCAAAAGATAACTCCCATAGCAAAAGCCGCCCCTCCCGACAAAGTGCGAATGTACAGATTCGGGGCGCATACCGGAAACCAATATGTGCGCGACAATAAAGGCAAATCCGAAACTCTGCTGTGGGTTGCCGAAAACCCGAACGGAACTCGCGGATTCGGATACGCAGGCGGACACTCTATTTGGGCTTTTGCGCAAAAAGATTTTAGAAAGCTCATGGTCAACGCGGCTGCGTGGCTAGCAAAAATCGAAATACCAGCACAAGGGCTTGAATCGCCCCCGATAAATTACGATGAAATTGCCGCTAAAATAACCAAGGAAGAGCGCCCGGATAAAGAGTATTACGAAGAAGTCTGGAAAACATTTGTCGAAAAAAATTCGGCGCAGCGATAACCAGCCGGACTAGCATGGCCTCCATTGCAGACGAACGAGTATTGCGGCAACCTGCGTAGATTTTGCTAATTATAAACGCGGTACCGCAAGCTTCCAAAGCGAACTTTCCCGCTCTCTGAACCGCCGGAAAACCTGCAAGAAAATGCTCTTTTACTTTCGGATTTGCCCGAACTTATTTTCCTATTCGAAAACCGAACTGTTGCAAGAAAACGGTGGAACTATTTCTATACGGTTTAGAATTGCTGAAAGCTTGCCGGAAGATTTTAGAAGCTCGCGGATGTGTTCCGTATTATTGCATTCGCGCGATATATGGGCTAAAAAAATTTTTTCAACTTTAGAAGCGTCGAGAGCCGCCATAAGCTCTATCGCATCGGCGTTAGAAAGATGCCCATGCGAACTTTTTATGCGCATTTTCAAATTGTAAGGGCGCGAAGAATTATCCAATAAAACCGGGCAATAATTGCTTTCCAAAACGAGTACATTCGCCCGCGCCGCCACATCCATTACCGACAGCGTAACCTTGCCCAAATCCGTCATCCACACCAAATTTCTTTTTCCGCAGCCGAAGCAATAACCTACCGCGTCGCTTGTGTCGTGGGGTATGGAAAAAGCCGTAACGGAAATTCCGTAGAAGTCAAAAGGGCGCCCCGTTTCAAATATTTGCCAATTAAGAACCTTTGTTTCCGGTATGCTGTAACGGATTGATTCTGCAGTAAGACGGTTTGCAAAGATTTTTATTCCTCTGTATTTCACCAAATTTTTTAGAGCTTTGCAATGGTCGGAGTGTTCATGGGTTATAAAAACGGCGTCTATGTCCCCGATTTCAAGCCCCAATGAGGCAAGATACGCGCCAACGCGGCGCACCCCCACTCCTGCGTCGACAAGAATGTTTAAGCCATCGTATTGAAGAAAGGCGCAATTTCCGGCACTTGAACTTTCTATTATCTGAAACATAATTGCGAAGCGTCAGTATGGGGAAACTATTTTACAAATCAAGAACAAGAAAAAGAAAACATTTTATTTTGCCGGCGACGATACATATGAAAGTCGGCTGCGCTTCCAACGGCAAATACTTTTGCCATTGGAAAGTTTGCGTTCCGCGTCCGCCCTTGGACATTCCCGAATTTCAAGGGCTATAAAAATTCCTCTTTAAAATGCGGAGCGCGCATTTCGCTTAAGGCATAAAAAAACGGCGCCCGCAGCGCCGCTTTTGTTTTAAACCAAATTGTTTTACTTCTGACGCTCCAGCTCCCTGTGGGCTATATCCTTGCGGTAGAATCCGCCTTTAAACGAAACGGCTCCGCAAAGAGCATACGCAGTATCCAAAGCCTCGCGCAAAGTAGAACCGGTTCCGGTAAGGCCTAAAACCCTCCCTCCAGAAGTTACCAATTCGTCTCCGTCAAGTTTTGTGCCCGCATGAATAATCCAACCGCCTTGCGGGATTTCAGAATCTTCCGGAAGCTTGATTTTATCGCCTTTGCGGTAGGAATTTGGATAGCCATCGGCGCACATCACAACCACTGCGGCAAATTTATCGGAAATCTTTACTTTGGATTCGTCGAGGCTGCCATTTGCAATATCATTCATCAATTCCAAAACGTCGCTCTCTATAAGCGGCATTAAAACCTGACATTCCGGATCTCCGAACCTTACATTAAACTCAACAACTTTGGGGCCTTGAGCGGTAATCATTATCCCCACGTAAAGCGTTCCGCGATAGTCAATTCCCTCGTTTTTAAGCCCTGCAAGCACGGGCTCGACAATATTTTTGCGGACTGCCGCCAAAACTTCCGGAGTGGCGACCGCCGCAGGAGCGTAGGCGCCCATCCCGCCTGTATTCAAGCCTGTGTCGCCTTCGCCCACGCGCTTGTGGTCCTGGCTCGCGGGGAGCATTATGTATTTGTCTCCGCAAACCATAAGCATAATGCTGGCTTCCTCGCCTTCCATTTTTTCCTCAATGACAATTTCTTTGCCGCTGTCTCCGAAAGCTTCGCCTTCTAGCATTTCTCGCGCAGCATCAACGGCTTCGTCGCGGGTTTGCGGTATAATAACGCCTTTGCCCGCAGCCAATCCGCTCGCTTTTATCACCACGTCAAACGGCGCGGAACGAATGTATTTTTCCGCCGAATCCACATCTATGAAATTAGTACCCTGGGCTGTCGGAATTGAGTACTTCTTCATAAAATCTTTTGAGTAGGCCTTGCTTGCTTCCAAAACCGCCCCGTTTTTTGACGGGCCATACACAGCCACTCCCTCTGAGCGCAGACGGTCCGCCAACCCCATAGATAGTGGCACTTCAGGGCCGCATATTACAAGGTCGAACATTCCGTCTTTTGCGAGCTTTACAATCCCGTCAATATCTTCGGCTTTAACGTCGGCGACTTGACAATCTTTGGAGATTCCCCCATTTCCTGGCGCACACACGAGTTTCCCTAAAATAGGCGATTTTTTTACGGCTTTTACGAGCGCATGTTCGCGGCCTCCGCTGCCGACTATTAGTACGTTCAATTTTTTATTTTCCATAAATGTAGAATGTTAATTTTCCGATGCGATTTGTAGTGGAATTCTGTTAGATTGCCTTTCTGTAAAGCGACATAGCAAAGATGAACATAGCCAAATTTGGAGCTATCGCCGCGACTTCAGGGGAAACAATACCCCTGCCGCCCAAGGCCGTCATTACGCTGTCGATTACGTAAAAAAGGAAGAAAAGCCCAAATGTTTTTGAAACCCCGACCATAGGATTTGTACGCACCCCGGCGACCGAAAACGGAATAGCTATCGCCACCACAATCAAGCAGGCAAACGGGCTACCCCAAATGGAGTACCAACGCACCAAATACGGCAAAGCCTCGCGGGATTTTGCGCCAATCGAGTCTATTAAAGTTTTAGCCTCGAATAGGGACAAATCTTTTGGGCGGCGCATGGAAAGAATCATAATATTCGGCTCTTCGTTGAAATCCTTATAATACTTTTTATCGAAACCTACGGCTTTTGTCGGGCGGTGCGTGTCGGGAGCATACTCGATTTCTTGCCCGTCGGTAAAGAACCAGCAAAGTTCGGTTTCGTCGTAGACACCTTCGCGCGCCATGATGCGTGAAATTTCCCTGCCCCGTCCGTCCAAAATCGAAACTCTAACTCCGCGCCCTTTATTGGTAGCCTGGCTAAAAGCGTTCATATACCATAAGCGGCCGGAGCTGCGATTGTTAAAACACAATTGGTTTACAACTCCAACTTCGGACAAATCCTTGGCATCGCGCACTTGTTTTTCCATTCTGACGTTATCGAAAACCGTCCTGGAATTTTCCTTGCAGTACGGAATAAGATCTGCGTTCAGCCATAGCAAGATTCCCGACAATACCGCCCCTGCAAACCAAAGCGAGCGAGTTATCCTAAACACGTTCATTCCCGCCGCGCGCATGGCGGTTATTTCGTTGTTTCTGTGCATTGCGCCCAAAACATATATTAGCGACAGCAACAGGCTTATCGGCAAAATTACGGGAATGAGAGTTGGTATAAACAATGCGTAGTACAACAAAATTTCCCTTGTGGACGCCCCCCAATTTAACAAGTCTCCAAGGTGCCCGTACATGTCGTGCAGCACTAAAATCCCAAGCGTTACGCCAATGGCTATGACGAAGATTTTAAGCCATTCAAAAAACACATACCTGTCGAGAAGTCTCATAATAAAATATTATCGGACTTTAACAAACCTGCCGCGCCTTTCAAACAAAAACTTACCCTGTAAAAAAAACGGTTTCCGCCTTAATTACCGCAAAGAGCCTTCCGCTGTTAAACCTTGTAAACTGTCCAACAAAATATGAAAATAGAAAGTTGAAAATCGCGCGGAGGAAATTTTAATAAAGGTCGTCATTCGGAACGCATAACATAAAAAAACGGAGGAAAAAATGGGAACCAGAAGGAAATTTTTTAGAGACATAAGTTGCGCGGGTTTTGCGCTGGCCGTTTCGCCTATAGCATGGGCAAAAGGCAAGCCTGCCTCCGGCGAAAAAAACGAAAAACCGCGTGAACTTGAACCCTACGAAAAAGATCCCGTAAGGCTCGGCTTTATAGGCTGCGGATTGATGGGCGGACAAAATATGCGCCGCGCCCTGCAAATAGGGCAAAAAATAACCGCCATCTGCGACGTCGATACAGGCGCCTACGGCTTCGGCAACGCAAGAAAATATGCGCCCGGCGCCGAAACATTCGTCGATTACCGCGAAATGCTCGGCAAGATAAAAGGCAAGGTCGACGCCCTCGTAATAAGCACTCCCGACCACTCGCATTTTTCGATAGCAATGAGCGCCCTTAAGCACGGATTTCCGATATATCTTGAGAAGCCCATGTGCCATACGGTTTACCAGATTAGAGAACTTACAAAACTCGCCAAACAAAAGTCTCTAACAACGCAAATGGGCAACATGGTGCATTCGGGAGACGGAATCCGCATAACCAAAGAATGGATTGCCGCCGGCGCAATCGGCAAGGTCAAAGAAGTGGTAATGTGGACATGCAGGCCGCTTTCCGGATGCAACGAACGCCCCGGAGGCTTCAAGCAATGGCCGCCCGCCGATCCTGTTCCCGAAACCCTAGACTGGGACAAATGGCAAAACACCGCTATTCCCACAACCTACACAAAAAGGGTAGTTCCGTTAAACTGGCGCAGATTCTTCAAGTACGGAAGCGGCTCTCTGGGCGACATAGGCTGCCATATAATAGATGTTCCCATGCATGCGCTCGATTTGGGCTACCCGTCGAAAGTAACGTCGCGCCAACGTGGCGGAACCCACATTTCCGTTCCGCTTCAAGACGAGGTAACCTACTATTTCGACAACGACAACCAAGGGGAAAAAGTCAAGCTTACTTGGTACAGCGGATTCTTAAAGCCCGACAAAGACGGAAACTGGGAGCCAGGATATGATAAATCGTTCCTTCCGCCGCTTCCGGAAGAATTCACAAAATTAGACAGGGGATACAAAGACCTGTCTATGGACGGAATATTTTTTATAGGCAGCGAGGGCGTAATATATTCGCCCACAATGCACTTGATGGGCAAACCTGTATTATTGCCGAAATCGCGCTGGGAAGACGTTAAGGATGCAATTCGCCAAACCGAACCGCGCATAAAATACGGAAACCATTTTCTAAACTTCATTGAGGGCGTGCGCGGAGACATAAAAAATACGACGTCAAATTTTGCCGACATGCAGCCGCTTACGGAAGTTGTGCAACTTGGGAATCTGGCGCTACAGTCAGGCGAAGATATTTATTGGGATATGGAAAATATGGTTTGCAAGGGCTCAAAGCGGGCCAACGACTTTATAAATCCCCCAATGCGCGCCGGCTGGTATTAAAGCCATTGTTTGGGCGCCGGGAAAATTATCTCTGGCGGATTGTGCCGGATTGACATCGCCAGAGATATTTTTTAGTTTAAGGAAATGACAGGGAAAATGTTGAAATTTTTAGTTGCCGCAATTGCCGTGGCTGCAATAGCAAGCGGATGTTCATCAACCAGCGAACAAGCTCAAGACTTTGCTTCGGCTATTGCAAAGAAGTTTGAGGGCAAATCATCCGCCCGGATTCCTCCAAACTCGAAAATAGTATGCGCCGAACAAAAAAGTTCCAGCATTCTGATATGCGACGCGTCTGTATCCGACTGGAATAAAAAAGGCGCAATTGTCTGGAGGTGGTCGCCGAGCAGCGATACTTCTATAGCGCCCGAACACTACAAATGGTTTAAATGTTTAAGCGATGTAAAGCCCGTAAAAAATGCGACTGCAATTTTGGCGACAGCCTCAGGAGGCGGCGTCGCTTTGATTGATATAGAAAAAAACAAAGCCGTTTTTTACTCCCACGACTCCGGAAACATGCACTCCGCCTGCCTTCTGCCCGACGGAAACATAGTAACAGCATCATCCGACGGCGACCACATATGCCTGTTTGACATAAAAAACGGCTGTCCGTCGCCCGAAAACGCGAAGAAAACAAACTATTATTTGAAATTCGCCCACGCGGTTGTGTGGGATAAAAAAAGAGAAATTCTCTGGGCAATGGGGCTTGAGGAAATTGCGGCGTTTAAATATGTTCAAACGCCCAAACCGAGCCTTGAGAAAGTCGATTCAATTCCGCTTTCAGGCGCAGCACACAACGGACACGACTTATGCGCTGTCCAAAACTGCGACCTTCTTTTTATGACGGGGAAAGGGTTAAACATTTTCGACCCTGCCGAAAGGAAAATCCACTTTGTCGCCGATATAGAAAAAATCAAGAGCATATCAATAAATGAAGGTACGATAATTGTAATGCGCGCAGACGAAAGCTGGTGGTCGCCTTCAATCAGAACGGCAGGCTCAGAAATGCCGCCCATTGGAACATTAGACGGAGCGCGGTTTTACAAGGCAAGATGGCTTCTGCCCGACAGTTTCAGCGAAAATTAAAAGCTTATAAAACAATTTCCGCAAATCTAGCATCTCCGCCAGATAAACTGGGTTTTAGCGAAAATTAAAATCTCATAAAAACAATTCTCCGCAAAAAGCAGGAATCTTGCAAATAAGGGAATAAAAATTTCCGCTGTAAAACTATCGCAAAAAAGCGCGACTATGGAAAAATAGCCGCGCTTTTTTTGCTTATATTTGCAGGAAAACGGCGGAGTTTTAATATCAACTCCGCCTCGTAAAGCAGTTTAGAATCCGACTTTGGGATTTGTGTATCTATTGCCCGGAGTATTATGGTATGCGCCATACTCCGTTACCACAGCGCCTTCGGGGCCCGCAATCTGGTAGTGGAAAGACCCTATGCGGCTAAGCCACACAACGTTTCCTTTTTTGGAATCCGCCTTTGTAACTTTGTGTACTGTTACAAATTTCTTCTGGCTTTCCGGAACTTTTACTTCCGGCAACTGGGTGTCGTCCATTTCCCCAGTTTCGCCGAAGCAATATGTTACGCCCGCGCGCGCCTGCCAGCATTCGTTCTTTGCAGGCAAGCCGTCCTGCGCAACGTGCGCGTGCTCTATCAGCATTTGATTGGGAAGAAGGATTATTTCATGCCCGAAAACCCCGTGCTTGTTCTCGTGCGCCCAGAATATGCCGGCCATACCGACATTTGGGAAATCACCCAACTCGAAATCGGTAACCCACATATTTTCGCGCAGATTATCGCTAATCGGATAGCCGAGTTTTTCCATCGTTTCAAAATAGGCCTGTTTTGCGGCCTCTTGGTCGAATTTTCCGTTTTTATAGAACATATCTTTTGTCATTTTCTTTTGTGTTTTTAAATCCGCATTCGCCGAATCTTGCGCCGGGCAAGACGCTCCGCCCGCCCCGCTTGAAGCGCAACCGCTGAACGCCGCTACTGCAGCCAAAGCAATTAAGATAATAGCCAGTTTTTTTAACTTTTTCATTGTTTATCACTTTCCTTTCAATTTATCCCCGTCGGAAATTGCAACATTATCTTTTAAGGGAACTGTCAAACGGGTTATTTTAGAATCCTGCATCGGGGCAACGGAACGCAATTTCTTAGCGGCGGCCGCGGCGTCGTTTACAACAACGCGTATTCCCACATTGTAAACTTTTTGCCACGGAGCATAGTCTTTGCGCATCGAAACGCGCGCCCATTTGGCGCGGTCGCGCCAGGAGCCGCCGCGGACAACCTTCTTGCCTTCTACCGGATTGCCGCCGAGTGTTTCAGAATAATTGTCGGCAGTCCATTCGCAAACGTTGCCTTGCATGTCGTAAAGCCCAAACGGATTCTGCTTGTATGAGCCAACCGGCGCCATTAATAGGCTGCCGTCGTCAACGTGCGCATCGTAAGGCACGAATGCAAGCTCAGGCTCCGGATTCACGCGCGGCTGCGGGTCGATTCCGTTGACGGCAAACTTTACGGCTTGGGCGTCGCAGAAATTCTCAAACGCCCCGTAATTATCGCCAAGCTTGCCGAACCAGAAGTCCTTATCCGAGCCTCCTCTTGCCGCCCATTCCCACTGTTTTTCAGTTGGCAGAGAAACTTCAACTCCGCATTTTTCAGACAGCCATTTGCAGAATTCGACGGCCTCGTTCCAGCTCACTCTGATTACGCTTTGATCCGGCTCGTTCGCGGGATATCCCCTGTTTACGTGGTCTTTATAATGGCGGTCCAAATACCCTGACGAGTGGTTCTTGTCAAAGGCTGAATATTGCATATTGGTAACCTCAAACTGCCCCATATAGAAAGGCTTTTCCACTTTCTGCACGCTCGCGGGACCTTCGTCGAAGAACCCATCGTTGCTTCCCATTACATAGCTTCCCGCAGGTATGAGAACAAGGCGCATTGAGATGCCATTGGGCAAATCTATTGCCAAGTTTTCGGGCAGATTGGCGGCAGCCTTCATCTCCTTGGCTTTTTTCGCATCAAACGGGAATCCATCCGCTTTCAAATCAGCCTTGGGATGCTTTGGCGCGGGAGCGGGCTGCTGGAATTTTTGGACTCCGCCGTCGTAGGTTATCTCCTCAGGATTGTCGTGGCGATTTGCGTATTTTGCCAGATATTTCTTGCGAAGTTCTATTCCGTTGCCCGGTATCTTGTTGTTGTAAACCTCCGACCATGTCCCGTAGCAAGGAACATTCAAGTCTATCCAAGTAGTAAGTATCTTCATCGACTGCTCGTCCAATTTCACGCCGTTGTGCCCTTTCTTGAGCATTTGAACAAGCTCGCTTGTATCGGCGTAAAATTCAAGAGGCGAAAGCATATTCTGATTGCTTTCCGGCCCGGAACGGCGCACATACGGATGCAGCGACAAATACGATTTCGGGAATCCGCGCCAACCTTTTATGTTGCGCGCAAAATTGGGACGCTCATTTTGCGAGCCGTCGTGGCAGCCCACGCAGTATTTGTCCAAGACAGGCTGAACGTCGCGCACAAATGAATATCCCCTTACTCCCGATATAAACTCTTTTATATCTGCGGGCTTTTTTCTAGCAGCAATAGCGGGAGCCGAAGTTGGCGACATGCCCTGCCCCTCGTGGCAGCCCACGCAACTTTGAACTTCGCCGGGCATAACCGTGAACCAACTGCGCATCAGCGCCAAGGCCTTGCCGTTTTTGTCGAGCGGCTGAATGGCTATCGGGCGGTTTGCTGGAACTTTAAACATAGCCGAACCGTCCTCGGCTACAGGAACCGTCCCGTGAATGCGCTTTACATCCCAAGACCCCTCGTTGCCGATTAAATCGTGCCCGCCGGTGTCGCGGTAGCAATAATGGTATTCAAATATGCGCAACTCTTTTACTGTGCCGCGCGGAACGCCTTTCAGGCCTTCGCCCTGGTATATGTCGTTGAGGAATACATACCCGTAATCGATATCCGGATCAGTCTTATCCATAATTTCAGTAGGCTTTTTGCGAGCCTGGGCGGGAATCGGCTCTAACATATGGCCTCCGGAATCGTGTTTTTTCAACAATGTCATATTGTCGAACTTGTCTATGAGATATATTCCGTAAGGAGTTCCAGGAGCCTGCTGAACCGAAGCAACGACGAATTTTTCGGACAGCGGATAAGGATGCAGCACTCTAGGCCATTTTCCGTCAACGAGCATATCTACAGTTCTCGCCTCGTATTTTCTGCCGTAAGAGGGGAACTTGTGGACTCTTCCGCTTTCCTCCTTTGTGCCCTTTGAAACGTCGAACATATGCAATTCGCCGGCTCTGGCAACGCCATGGTGGCCGCTGACGATTCCGACAAACTTATTGGGATCGTTCGGAATCTGGCGGCAATAGAACAGAGAGTTTGGCCAATAGCTTGTCGAGCCGTAGAACGAAGACTGGGCAGTGCCGTCGGGATTCATATGCATTAGAATTCTTGCAAAATAGTGGGAATTGTCGGTGTACTCCCAGCGCGTGTAAAGTATGCGCCCGTTGTCCAAAACTACCGGCATCCAGTCGGCGTCCTGTTCAAATGTCAACTGTCTTATGGTATTGTCTATATCTTCGGGAGAACCGGCATCGGGATCCAGAACGTACAAGTTGGGCACATAGTCGATTCCCGCAACACAGGGCACGCCAACGAAACACGCCGTGCTGCAATAAAGAATTCTGCCGTCGGGGAGATACACGCCGTCGTAATTGTCTATTTGGTCGTGTATGCGCGGAGTTATGTGGCGGACCTTTTTGGAATCCAAGTCGAGTTCGTCTATCTGCCAAAGCCCCTTGTCGTCTATTGTTGAATAGAGCACTTTTTTACCGTCGTACGACACGTCCAAGTCCATCATTGCATTGTCTTTTTCGGGCTTGAAAAACAACTTTGCTTCGCCCGGCTTGGAAATGTCCATGCTCCACAATTCATCATTAAAACTCTTTATGGCGTTTTCATCCCTCTTGCCGTTGCTTCTCCAAGATTTAGCAAGCAATGCGGAATTTCCCTGCCAGTTCTGAGGCAATCCCAAACTGCGAGTGCCGCCATGCCTCTTTACGAGAATCCAGTTTTTATAATTCTTTAAAATTGGGTTTGCCAAAAGCGCTGAGTCGGCAAATTTCCTAAACTCTTCCGCGTCTTTCAGCGCCTTGGCGTCTCCGGCGAGAATTCCCTGCTTTATTGAGGGAATGCGCTTTTCAAAATCCGCAAGTTTGTTAAAGAGCGACTTATCCTTGTCGTAGTCGGGGTAGTCGCGCGCGATATCCTCCATAGCGCGGCGCACATTTGCAACATCGTATCCTAAAAGCGATTCGACTTTCAGCGCATTTACGCCGTCTTCGAAAATCTTTATGCGCTCGATAAACGCGCGCTCTGTAGCGTCGCGCTTTATTGAGTTAAAACGTTTTTCAAGTTCTCCGGCAGAAAACATTGAACGCTCGATTAGAAAATCCAACGGATAGGCGTAAAAATCCGTGGGCCTAAACTTTGCGTCTGGAGCCGAAGAAAGAGAGCCTCTATTTTCGGAGGCAGCAAACAGAGACAACAATATAGTGGAGTTCGACATTCCATGAACAGTTTTCAACCCCTGCGTAAAGTCATTGAAATCGGCTTCGGCTTTTTTTGCCATGAATATTGCCGGATCGGCATAGGGGGTGAAATAGAACAATTTCAAATCCTTGTCTCCCGCGCCTTCAAACTTAAACACGAGGGTATTTTTCCCTTTTTTTAAATCGAGATTCAGAATGCTTGGAGGAACATATCCGTTCCAATGTTTGCCCCCTTTATAAATTGACTTTCCGTTTAGAAAAACCTCGGCAATCTGCATGTGGGCAAAAGACACGGCTATGCGCGTATCTTTTTTTGCCTCTATGCCGCGCTCCAGATAAATCAAATAACTTCCCGTGAAACGCGGATTGTACTTTTGCAGGTTGAAAGACTCTCCGTCTTGAATGTCGGCGATTTGCCAAACTTTCCCGCCGCCGTAAACGGCGTTTTCATCCACAGGAGTTTTTATCGGATTTAACGCATCCGCAATCTTTCCGGGAAAAGCTTTCAAATTGACGCTAGCCCTCCATGGCGAGAATACAACATCGGAAGACAAAAGCTTCTTTTGTTCCTCTGCCCATTTTGCGTATTGCGGGCGCGTTTTTTCAAACGTTTCGGTGAAAGTTCCACCTTTTACGTAGAGTTTGTCCGCGGCAGATTTTGCGTCGGCCTCCGACGCGCACGGTTGCCCCGGCAGCAAAGAAGCTCCCGCCAGCGCGGACACCAATATTAGAAATAATTTTTTCATAATAACACTATCTATTTTGTTTCACCATAAAAACGGCGCATTCCACGCCGGAAAAAATTCCTCCCGCTTTGCGCGTTAACGCGCCGCAGATAAGTCTTTATAAATTTCAAAAGCCTCTGAGGGCTTTGCGCCGTTGTGTACAACCGCGCGAACCGCCTGTATCATGGCGGCGGGATTTTCCGATTGGAAAATATTCCTGCCCATGTCAACCCCGCGAGCGCCGCTCGAAATCGCCTTGTATGCGAGTTCCAAAGCGTCCAATTCCGGCAGCTTTTTTCCACCAGCGATTACAATCGGAACCGGGCAACCGGCAACGACCTTCTCAAAGCCCTCTTCGCAATAGTAGGTCTTTACAAACGTCGCCCCATTCTCTGCGCAAACGCGCGTAGCCAATCCCAGGTAACGAGCATCGCGCACAAGCTCCTTGCCGACGGCGGTAACGCCGAGGGTCGGTATGCCGTATCTTGCGGTAAAGTCCGCACAGCGCGCGAGATTCTCTATTGTTTTTGCCTCGAATGTGCTGCCGATTGCAACCATCGGAGCAATTGCAGAGGCGTCGAGTTTGATGGCGTCGTCGATTCCCACAAGACACTCGTTGTTAAGTTCCGTGAGAATCGTAGAACCCGCGCTGAAACGCAAAGCCAAAGGTTTCGCCATCTCCGGAGGCACTACAGAACGCAGAGTTCCGCGCGTGCACATTATGCAGTCTGCATACGGTATCAAAGGAACTATCGAAATATCCATTCTTTCCAAACCGCTCGTGGGGCCCATAATGTACCCGTGGTCGAACGCCAACATAACGGTGTTGCCGCTCTTTGGATTAAATATCCTCGAAAGCCTAGACTTTACGCCCCAATCTGCATGCGCAGCTCCTTTTAGGAAAAACCCTTCAGATTTATCCTGCTTGCCTATTCCAAAATTCTCGGCTTCCTTAAAGCCATCCATATCTGCCATTTTATATTCTCCTGTTTCAATTGTATTTTATTCTTTAAAAGCCTTTTCAAATTCGCGAAAAATAATAGAAACCGAAACCGCCCCGGCGTCCAAACCGCCTATGGATTTCTCGCCAAGATTCTTTGCACGCCCGAATTTAGCCATCAAATTTGCCGTGCTTTCAGCGCCTCTCTCAGCCGCGGAGGCCGCAGCCGAAAGAGCCTCGCCAGCGCTATCGCAGCCGCCCATTGCCTTAACCGCCGGAATGAGCGCGTCCATCAGGGTTTTGTCGCCTACATCAGCTTTTGTATTGGAACGAACCGAATCCAACCCGCTTTGAAAAGCGGCAGCAAGCTCATTCCCCCCAAGCTCTTGCGCGCCTGCAGGAATACCGTCTGAAATCCCCATAAAAAGAGAGCCAAAAAGCGTGCTTGTAGAACCGTTGGAATGCGACATTGCCGCAAACCCCGCGTCGAAAAACGCATCCTTTAAGTTGGAGGCAATAGATACGGCTTCGTTTGCAGCGCACATTGCACCCCTTACGGCTGCGCCATGGTCGCCGTCGCCGCAGACCGCGTCCAACGCCGAAAGCTCGGTTTCGCGCGCCGAAATTGCCGCAGTTGCGGCGGCAAACATTTTTTTCAGTTTATCAATATTGAGATTCATACGAATTTGACCAGCTAGCCCAAATTTTACTCGCCCAAACAAGTCCAATAAGGAGCGTCGCTCTTGGAATATAAATAACCTCTCGAAATATCGTCAGCCACGCATACGACAAGCTGGAAGCCCGCCATTTCCTGAACGGTGAGAATCTCGTCGACAAGGCCCCCGACAACCGAAACTCCGATTTCTTCGGCGAGCTTTTTTACCGCCCTAAAAACGATTGCCAACTCCATCGGAGTAGTCGCCCCAACGCCGTTAACCATCACGAAAATTCTTTCACCCGACTCAAGTTTCAAAGCCTTTGAAACGTCGCCGAACATTATTTTTGCGGTCTCGTCGGCTGATAGGACTCTGCATCTTCCGCCGCCTCCCTCGCCGTGCTGCCCCATGCCGATTTCCATTTCATCCTCGCCAAGTTCCGTTATCGGAAGGCCGTTTTGGGGATGCGTGCATCCAGCCATAGCCACAGCCAAAGTCGCTATGCGGGAGTTAAATCTTTCCGCTATTTCCGCGACCTCGTCCAAACTCTTGCCCTCTTCGGCTGCCGCGCCCGCGACTTTTATCAAGGGTATGCACCCCGCAAGCCCGCGCCTGTCTGCGGCGGGCGCATCTATGCCTGCGCTTATATCCTCGGCAACAAGAACGCTCCTGACTTTTATTCCTTCGCGCTCCGCCATTTTCATAGCCATATTCGCGCTCATCACGTCTCCGGCGTGGTTTAAAACCACAAGGAGTATTCCGGCGTCGCGCTTGAACTTGCGCAAGCCGTTCAAAAGTGAAACCGCATTTGGAGCCGCAAAGATGTCGCCCACCACGCTTGCGTCCAACATTCCATAGCCCACAAAACCGCTCAAAGCCGGCTCGTGCCCAGAACCTCCCAATGTTATTACAGCAACCTTATCTTCAGGCTTTGGACGCGCTCTCACAACAATTTTACCGTCGTCCAGCTTTATCTTATTGGGATACGCCGCAACCATGCCTTCCAAAAGCTCGGTCGTCAAATTATCCGGATTATTTATAAATTTTTTCATTTTCATAGCATGCACTTCCTCAAATGTCGGTTTATATAAAAACTCCCTTTTTTTAAGACGATTTTACGGCAAAACACAATGCGTGCAAGCCATATCGCATTTCAAAGTTGAGTTTATATTTAAAATTTCGATTCAAAAGTCAATCGTTTTTGAAAAAAAATTTTTCCGCCCTTAAAATTAACCCTAAAAAACAGGGACGCTTAGACGTATCCAGCGCCAGACGCGGAAAAATTACCGAAAAACTCTCTATTAAAAGATATCTTCACATTGTATTCTGCAATGCAACTTACCAGCGCATGCGAACTGCAACTATATATATTACCGGAAAACTTCCTATTAAATGATACCTGCACATTGCATTCTGCAATGCAACTTACCAGCGCGCGCGAACTGCAACTATATATATATAAGATAAAAACCGCCGCCTTTTTCCCGCCCGCATGCGCAATTAACGAGGCTGCGAAAAACCTGCCTATTTTAGCGTTTACCAATAAAGTCTTTCAACTCTGATACAACCGAAAGAACCGAGTTATAGCCTTCGCGGTACAAAGCCTCCAGCCTGCCGCAATTTCGCTCCAGCCTATTCACACGCAAATCTTTCTGCGGGCGGATGACAAAAATCTCTCCCTTGCCCTCTAAATCCTCCACAAACCCGATTGCTTTATTATATAAATCGTTTTTAGATTTGAGAGCCGCCCTGAAATTCGGATAGCGCCGATAAATAAAACTCATCAGAGACGGAAAAGCTTCGTGCTTGCGGTAACCTTTGTTGCGGGTAAGAACTACGACGTTTTTTTGGAAGCCGTCAGCCTGCGCGCGAGCCAGCGGAATTGCGTCGACAACACCGCCGTCCAAATATGGGACGCCGCCGACATCCACTATGGTCGTAACGTAAGGCATGCTGCATGAAGCCCTGCATACGCGCAGCAATTCGTCCATCGTGCCCGGCTTTTCAAAGTATTCTGCCTTGCCGGTGAGGCAATTTGTTGCCACAAGAACAAATCTTCCCGAAGCCATATACGCGCCGAAATCGTATGGATATATCGACTTCGGCAGTTCTCCGAACATAAAGTCGTAATCCATAGCGCATCCTTGCGACAACATGTATCTAAAGCCTATGTACGGGCGTGTCTTCTGAATTTCGATATTGCAAAAATGCGCCCTTCCCCTCTGGCGCGACGCATAAGACAAGCCGTTCGACGCTCCAGCGGAAACTCCTACCACATAAGGAAAATAAATTTTTTCGTCCAACAGGCAATCGAGGACTCCCGCCGTAAAAACGCCGCGCATACCTCCTCCTTCCAGAACGAGACCTGTTTTTTCCAACATGCCTGCCATTTGAAATACATATTTTAAAATTTCAATATTTTAGTTCGCAAATGGCAATATGCTTGAAATTCTCCGCGAAACATTTCAAGTTTTGCGGACGTTTTCTTAAAACGCCTGAATAAACAAAAAATTTTAATCCGCACAAACGTGTATAAAATCCATCAGACCGCTCCGAACTTCAAAATATTGGACTGCACAATCCGCGACGGAGGGCTTGTCAACGACAGCAATTTCGACGACGAAACTGTGCGCGCGGCCTATTTGGCGTGCTCCGAAGCCAATATAGACATAATGGAAATCGGATTTAAGGACAGCGACAAAATTTTTTCGCGGCAAAAATTTGGGAAATGGCGGTTCTGCGACGAAAGCGACGTCATGGAAATCATAGGATCTTGCGGAAAAAAAATCTCCATATCTGAATTGGCCGACGCGGGGAAATGCGACTGGCGGGATTTTCCCGAAAAAGAAAAAAGTCAGGCAGATATTATAAGGTGCGCATTCTATGAACATCAAACCGAAGATGCTTTGGATATAGTAAATTCGTGCGCGGACAAGGGCTACCAAACTGCCCTTTGCATGATGGCGGCCTCCACACTGGGCGAACGGGCGATAGATTGCGCGCTTGACAAGTTTGCGCGCTCGCAAGCCAACATAATTTATTTAATGGACAGCTTTGGAGCCCTAATGCCCGAACAGGTTGAAACCTTGTCCGACAAATACTGCCAAGCCGCGCACTCGGCGGGAAAATTGTTTGGGATACACTGCCACAACAACCTGCAATGCGCGTTCGCAAATACAATAGCAGCAATCTCCCGCGGAGCGGATATTGCCGACTGCACGCTCGCCGGGCTAGGCAAAGGCGCCGGGAACTGCCCCACCGAAATGCTGGTAAAATATGTTGGACAAAAATATAAATTGCGCCCTATTTTAAAAGCAGTCGAGAACTTTATAGAGCCGATGAGAAAACATTTCCGCTGGGGGTTTGATTATCCGTATATGATAAGCGGATTGTTAAACATCCATCCGCGCGAAGCGATGGAGTTTGAAAAATCGCTGTCGCTTGGCGAAAAAAAATCCATAGTCGACTTTTACGACAAGAATTTTAAAAAGGAATCATAAATGAACATAAAAACATTCCTATCTTCCGCCGCATCCCTGTTTGTCCTTGTGTATTCCGCCTTTGCAGGCGGAGCATACGCCGTAAAAGAGGGAGACACTGTAAGAATCGGCAACGACTATATCGAACGCGCATTTAGCTTTAACGGAGGGTGCCTCGTTACGCTGAGCCTAACCGACAAAACATCTGGCAAAACAATCAATGTGCGTTCAAAGCGCGAAGACATACGCATTCCTTCGGAAGACAAGAATGTCAAAGACGGATATTTTAAAACGCGCGAAATTCCCGCCACAAAGATTCAAAATTCCTGGCTGGAATGCGAAATCGGATACAAGCGCGGAGACCTTGAAATAAAGAGAATCTTCAAGATTTTTGACGACTCCCCCGCAATATCCTGCGATGTTTATTTCAAAGGCAAAGCGCCCGCGCCGTTTACCGGAAAAACTCAAAGTTTCGCCGACAAGCGCAATATAGAAAGCATAAATGTCGCCCAAGAACGCTCAAAAATAGCCGTTTTGGATACGTTCGATTTCAACGGGAAGCACTGGCGCGTCAGGACAGTTGAATTTTTAGACGCCACCGACCACAACAACAATCTGGTAATTGAAAGAAACACAATATCGTACAGGGAAAATTCAATGCGCGCAAACCTGCTTTTCGCGCGGAATGCGGAAAGCGGCTTCGGGTTCTTTTGGCTGAAAGAGGCTCCATGCTCCAGCGTGCAGCTGGCGTATCCGGGCGCCGACTTCATAACGGACTTCGGAAGGTTTTCCCTTATCGGCGCGGGAATCGACTCGGCAGACATCTCGCAAGACAAATGGACGCGCGCATACGGCTACGCTTTCGGGGTCTGGAGCGGCGGAGAGCTCGGGCGCCTTTCAGCTCTAAGAAAATACCAAAAGAATCTGCGCACGCTTAACCCCAAACGAGACGAAATGGTAATGATGAACACTTGGGGAGACCGCGCCCAAGACACAAAAGTTACCGAAGCCTTTTGCATAAACGAAATCCGCCGCGCCCAAAAGATGGGAATTACGCATTTTCAAATAGACGACGGATGGCAGGAAGGCAAGAGCGCAAATTCAGCTTATGGAGGCTCTTTTAAGAATATATGGGACAATCCGAATTATTGGACACCATCCAAGGAGAAATATCCCAACGGGCTGGGAGTAGTCGCCAAAGAAGCCAAAGAGCGCGGCGTTGAACTCTGCCTCTGGTTCAATCCAAGCGCGCAGGGCAATTATGCCGATTGGGAAAAAGACGTGGAAGCGATGAATAAACTCTACGACGCCTACGGAATCCGCACTTTTAAAATAGACGGCCTGCATATCCCGAACCACGTGTCGCAGGAAAAAATCCGCGCGATATTCGACGCCGTCCTCGCCCATACGAACGACGAAGCAGTATTCAATGTCGACGCCACCGCAGGCCGCCGTGGAGGATACTTTTTCTTTACCAAATACGGCAATATTTTCCTGGAAAACAGATATACCGATTGGCAAAACTATTATCCATACTGGACGCTCCGCAACTTGTGGTCGCTTTCAAAATACGTTCCAGCCGAGCGCCTTCAAATTGAATTTTTGAACAACCGCCGCAATGCCGAAAAATACGGCAGCGATTTGTTTGCGCCAAAGAACTACGACATACGGTACCTTT
>CALXLN010000107.1 GCA_944389215.1 uncultured Opitutales bacterium | reverse complement strand
AGGCAGACGGCTCTTGTATTCCCAAGCCCAAGAAAGATAAAGCCGCTTCTCCCAAAATATATGCCGGAATAGAAAGAGTGGCGCTTACGATAAGGTAGCTGAGGACATTTGGCAGGAAGTGCTTTAGTATGATTTTAAACGCGGGTTCGCCCATTGCGCGCGCCGCCTGAACATATTGGTATTTAGAAAGGGAAAGCGACATTCCGCGTATGACTCTCGCCGTTCCCGCCCAACCGAGCAGCGATAAGATTATCACAATCATAAGGTACATTTGCGCGCTGTCGAAGTGCGGAGCCAAGGCAGAGCGCATTGCAAGCAAAAGATAGAGGCCGGGAATAGCCATTAGAAATTCCACGAACCTCATCGATATAAAATCGAAAGTTCCGCCGAAATATCCGGAAAGCCCTCCGACTATAAAACCGATAACCATCGTTATTGCTATTCCGATGAAACCTATGCTCAGCGAAATCCTCGCTCCGTAAAGCAGGCGCGAAAACACATCTCGCCCTGTGGCGTCCGACCCCAACAGGTATATGCGGGCGTCGGGTTGGGGCGATTCCAGTTGGAATAGGCGGGTCTTAAAAGGGATTTTACCGAAAATTTTATAGTCGCTATTTGGGTTTGGCGCGAAAAATTTAATTTTTAGGGCTTGTCCTTCAATCGGTTCATACTTTGCTATGCTCGGGTCGACATTCTGGTAAACTTTTACCCAGAGCGAGCCGTCTTTGTAGAAAATTCCCGTTGGGGGGTGAAACGATTTGTCGAGACACTGTTCGGTGGGGTCGTATGGCGCTATAAATGGTGCCAGCAGCGCCGCCAAATAGAAAATACCCAGGCATCCTAGAGCCGCCGCGCCGCGCCGCGAATGCAATACTTGCGACAGAAAATTTTTGCAAAAGAATTTTGCCGCCCAAGCCAGCCCCACAAACAACATTACAACCAATATAGCCAGGGCAGCTCCGCCAATCCATAGAGCGATAGTCTTAATCGCATTGAAAAATTCCCCAGATGCTTCCGACGCCCATGTGAGAGCCGCCACAACCAATACTATCGAGACAAAGAACACCGAGAGTTTCTTGTAGGGCACTTTTTCATTGTCGAGGCGTATGCGCGGGTCTACGAGCGCAAGCAGAATGTCGGCAAGCAGCTGCCCCGAAACCAGCATTACGCAGCCCATGACCACGCCAGCCATAACCACGTATTGGTCCTGTTTTACGATTGCAAAGTATATGAGCTGCCCCAAGCCCGGATAGTTCATTACGTTCTCGACAAGCAGCGCTCCCGAAAGCAGTCCCGCGAAAGCGAATCCGAAGGATGTTACGATGGGGTTGATTGCGTTGCGCAGAACGTGTTTGAACATAACCGCATTTTCGGAAAGCCCCTTTGCGCGCGCAGTGGTTACAAATTCAAGCTTTGAGTAGTCTAGGAAATTTCCGCGCATTACGCGCATCATAGAAGCGATTCCTCCCAGCGACAGGACGATAGTCGGCAAGGCCAAGTGTTCTATGTAGTCTGCAAACTGCATTGGGCGCGGCATGAAGTCGTGGAGTATTGAAACCTGTCCTCCGGTGGGGAACCATCCCGTTACCGCTGCGAAGAGAACCGCAAGCAATGCTAGGAAAAAGTAGGGGATGCTCAAGGCGGCGTAAGCCAGAAACGCGCTTAATTTGTCAAAAATCGAGTTCTGTTTTACCGCAGCCAGAACGCCAAGAGGGACAGAAACGACATAAATTACAAGCGTGCTTGCCAATGCGAGCCACAATGTAGGAAAAAACCGCTGCCCGATAAGCTCCGAGACGGAAATCTTATAGCTCCACGAGTATCCAAAGTTTGGCGCGCCAAGATATACCAACCCGTGTTTGCCGCGTTCATTGTCGGGCAGAAGCAGATTTGTCTTGACCGGCGAAACACCGTTGAGCCATCTTCCGTACTGTATATACCAAGGCTTGTCCAATCCCAGCCGGATTTCTTCCTGCTTTACTATTTCCGGGCTTATATCTTTTGAATTGCGCGCCTCGCTAAGAAAGTCTCCGGGGGCTAGATACATAAGCAAAAATACCAGCATGCTTATTCCCAGCATTAGCGGAATGAGCGACAGCAGGCGTCTGGTTATGAATCTCAACATATAAAATGCGGTGGTGTGGATTATCGGCTAATTTTCATTTTCCTCCAAATAGAGCTCGTCTAAATTCCATATTATAGAGCCTAGCGGAGGAACCCGGACATTTTTCCATTTTTTTGAGATTCCAGAGTAGCTCATTGGAGTGGTAAGATAAATCAAAGGGAGTTCTTCGGAAAAAATTTCCTGCATTTGCCATATCAGCTTTTTGCGGGCTTCAGGATTCATTTCAACTTCTTGGCGGTCTATGATTTCATCGACTTGCCTTTCCCATTCTGTGGCGGGGGAAGTTTGGCGAGGATTCCATACGTGCAGGAATCCGTCGGAGCGGTAAATCGCCTTCCCGCCCGAAGGGTCTCCGCCTCCGGTAAAGCCCATCATGGCGGCTTCGTAGTCGAAAGTGTTGTCGATTTTCGATATTATCGTGCCGAAATCCATAAATTTCAGCCGTACTTCTATGCCGATAGCCTTCATATTTTCGGCAAAGGTCGTGGCGGTTACAGTTGAATTTTGCGAACCGTCTGCGACTATGAATTCGAAATCGACCGTATTGCCTTCCGGATCTACCAAGCGGCCGTCAGCGCGGTACGAAAACCCCATTTCCAAAAGGATTTTGCGCGAGCTTTCTGGCGAGTAGCTGTACTTGCGGACATTGGGATTATGCCATTTTTTATTTGCGGGGCTAATGATAGTGTCCAACTGCACCGCGCGCCCAAACCATACGCTTTTTATTATTCCGCCGCGGTCTATTGCGCCCATTATGGCTTGGCGGAATTTTTTATTGGAAAACCATTTGTATTTATGCGGCGCTATGAATGGAATTCCGCTTTCATTCTTTCCGGGGTTTTGATTAAACCACATAAAGAATATATATGGGCTTGCTCCGCGTTCGTAAATTTTAAAGTCGTAAGTTTCAGCGTAGTTTTTTACCCACGCGTAGTTGTTTGCCTCTATCGACGAGGCGTCGCATTGGCCGGTTGCGAAAAGAATTGTGGCGGTGTTGGCATCGGCCACAAATTTATAAATAAGAAAGTCTATGTATGGAAGGCGATTGCCGCTTTTGTCGGCTCGCCAATAATGGGGGTTGGGCTGCATTACTAGGCGCTCTCCGGGTTTGTAGGAAAACAGCATAAACGGCCCGGACGATATTATTTCTGAGGGCGAATTTATTGCCGTTTGAGTGGACCATTCCTGTTGGAAAGTTCCATTTTCCACTGCTCCGCGGAGCTTGTGCGCAGGCAGGATTTCAATAAAGCCTATGTCTATCATAAACGGCGCATAGACCTTTTTCGTTTTAAATTCCACAGCGTACTTGCCGACTTTGCGGAATTTTATGGGTTCGCCGCCTATGGTGTATTGCCCGGCGTAGCGCGACGGATATTTTAACAGAGGTTTTCCGGTTTTTGAATCCAGAACGGGGTTTCCTTTTTCATCGAGCTGCGGGGCGAATATGGTTTCAAAGGTGAATATTACGTCGTCTGCAGTGATGTCCGCGCCATCGCTGAATTTGGCTTCCTCGCGCAGATGGAAAGTGTATGTTTTTTTGTCTTCCGATATTTCCCACGATTTTGCGAGCGCGGGCACTGTTTTGTCTTCAAAAGGGTCGTAAGTTACCAGCGGCGAAAGCATCATTGATATGATGTTCGACGAGTATGTATCCGTGACCATCAGCGGATTGAATGTTTTTGGCTCTTGAGATTCGGTAAGCACAAAAACTCCGCCGTATTTTCCGGGAGTGCATTTTGAAATTTCGGCGTCTTTGGGCAGCGGAAATTTGCCTCGCTCGATTTGCGGCGGTTCGGAACATCCGAAAAACATTGTCGATAACGCCGCCGCGCAAAGCAACGCCGCCAGGCTCTTGCGCAAATTCTCAAGGCTGGGTGGTTTCATCTTTTTTTGACGGGCTATCCGGTGCTTGTGGCTGCTTGTTTTCAGTTAAATCTTCGCCCTCTGATTGGGACAGCTCTTTATCTTTAGTTGTTCCTGAAAGATTTTCTTCGGATGAGTTTTTAGCTTCGGCGTCCGCGCTGGATAGTTGCGCGTTTGATGGCGAGTTTTCCGCATCAGTTTTTTGCGGTTGCGTGTCTATGGCTTGTTTTTCCCCTCCGTCGGCTTGCGGAAGCTGTTCTTGAGGCTCTTCTTTGGGGGTTGATTGCGCTTGGTTTAAGCTCCAGTCGGGTGCCATAAAGCTGAGGTCCGGCTTGTTGAGTTCCCAGTTGGGCGAGAAATTTGGCACGGGTTTGGCTAGATTGCCATAGTCTATATATGGTTCCAAAGAATAGGCGCTTTCTTCTCCGTCGGGCATTTCTTCGTAAGAGGCGTATCCGTAATCTTGGGGGGTGGGATTTATTTCGTTCGGATCGTAGTCGTCGGGAAGGGAATAGTGCGATGTGTCTATGGACGGGTCTATTTCCGATTCCTCCGCTTCTGCTTTTTCTTCCGCTAGGCGTTCTTTTGCCATCATTTCGACGTACTCTTTGCGCTCGCGCTCGTCGCGAAGTTCTGCCAGGCGTTCGGCTCTGGCTTCTCTTGCGAGCTTTTTCTTGCGCGCCCTTTCGCCTAAGAAAAGCGTTATTTCATACATCAAGTAGAGCGGGATTGTCAGGGAAATTTGCGTAATTGCGTCGGGCGGCGTTACGACTGTCGCAAAAATCAGGATGATTAGGAATACGACGCGCCGGTTTTTTTTCAGCCATTGGACATTTAAGACTCCCAAATAAATCAGAATAAATTCGAGAAGCGGAAGTTGAAAAGTTACGCCTATGGCGATTGTAACAAAAATCACCATGCTGTAATACGATTGGGCATCCGGGAACATTTCCAACTGCATTCCCTGAGAAAGCCACGACATAAACGCAATTCCCATCGGCAGTATGAAGAAGAACGCAAAACATACTCCCACGCAAAATAGTATGATTGCCGCTATAACTCCCGGGCGAAGCATCTTAAGCTCTTGGTTTGTGAGTCCGGGCGCTATAAACTTTGCGGCTAGATAAAAGAGAACCGGCAGAGACAATCCAAGCGCGCCCAAGAATCCCACGTAGAAATAGACCACAATAGGCGTTGCAAAAGACATTGAACGCAGCTTGATGTCGGAATACCAGCCTTCCTTGGGCGCGCTTTTGAAGTCTTTGAAGATTTCAAATGAGTCGTCTTTGGGAACTATATAGTACGGGCCCTCTTTTTTCGTCGTCTTGCCGTCTTCGGACTTCATTTCCAAGTAAACGGGCCCCATCTTCTGTTCCGAGATAGGCGTTTTTTCCTCCGAAAACGATTCCCATGCCGCCAATTTCGCCTTTGCGCTGTTTAGCGGGTACAGCATCAAGGAGTTAAAATAGCCAAACCCAATCAAAACTCCGCAGAAAGCTACCACAAACACTCCGATGGCTTTGAGTATGACAAAACGCATTTCCTCGAGGTGCTCGAGGAACGTCATTTCCGCTTCGTCTCTTTTAGGCATGATATTGCTGCTTTATTTTTCCTAAATTAAGCGATGCGCAGTTTGCGCTTTTTTGAAAGCTCTTGGCAAATTGCGTCAAAAACCTTGTTTACTTCTTCCGTTTGCAGTGTTTTTTCGCACGAGCGGAAAGACAGCGCAAACCCCAAGCTTTTAGAGTCTTCGGCGACTCCCTTGCCTTCGTACGAATCGAAAATGGATAGGTTGTCCAGCTCAAAGGACGCACCCTTGAGCTTTTGCTTGGCGATTCTGGTTATTTCGTTGGCAATATCGGAGGCTTGTTCGTTTTTGCCGACGATTATGGCAATGTCGCGGACGGCTGGCGGGAACGGGCTAAAGGGCTTAAACTTTTCGGCGTTCTTTTTGCGTCCTGCGACTTCGGGCTTAAATGATATTTCGCCTGCGAGAACGATTTTGTCTATTCCGCGTTCGCGCAGATGCGCAACATTAACAGCTCCAAATTTTGCGCAGAATCCCTCGCGCTTTTCCGAACCGCACGCGGCTGCAAAGCCGCTTTGCCATAGTGGCGATTCAAGTGGCGACAAAGCCAGGCGCGAAGCGTCGACTCCAAGGACCGACAGCAAGTCGAAGGCGATTTTCTTTGCAGTAAAAAAGTCGGGCGATTGGCGAGACTGCCAGTTGCGCCCGCCGCAGTCGGCGGCGATTGCAAAAGCGGTTGACGCGTATTCGTTGACTTCGCCGTTTTTGTCGGCTTTAAAAATTTTTCCGTTTTCAAAGAATCCGTAAAAATTGTTTCCGTTTGACAGGTTGTACGCCGCGGCGTCCAAAATTCCGTCAAGCAGCGACGCCCTAAGGCTGTCCTGATCGCTTGTCAGCGGGTTTGCCAATTTCAGGAAATCGGAGTTCGAATGTATTTTAGCCTGCTTCTGGCTGTCTCTGAGCGTGTAGTTTTGGCATTCGTTAAGTCCGATAGAAGACAGGTAGTTGGCGGCGTTGCGGTTGTATTTGAACAGCGGGTCGTCGTCGCGCAAGAGCGCGGCGCAATTAAGCTCTGTATCCGGAATCTTGTCGGACCCCCAAATGCGCACAAATTCCTCGACCAAATCTATCGGCCTGTCGACTTCGCTTCTGAACGACGGAACCGTTACGCGCCATTTGTCGCCGCCCAAATCCGTTACGGCGAATCCGAGCGAGGCAAAGGCTTTTGAAATATCGCCGTTGCCCACTTCAAAGCCCAGCCTGTCTATTATGTATGCGCGGGATATTTCAATGTCCCTGTCTCCGCGCGGGGCGGCTCCAACTTTGCATGTGGAGCCGACAACTTCGCCTCCTGCGGTTTCAAGAATCAGGTCAACGGCGCGGCGGGACGCGTCCAGCAGGGCTTTGGGGTCGACGTCGCGCGCGAAGCGGTATGCGGCGTCGGTGGAAATTGAATATTTGCGGCTCGTTGCGCGCACATTGCCGGGGTTGAAATATGCGGATTCTATAACTACGTCTTGGGTGTCGTCTTTAACCTCCGAATTGAGGCCGCCCATAACGCCTGCAATGCCTATGGCTGCATCGGCATTGCAAATGAGCATTGCTTCGTTGGTGAGCTTGTAGATTTTTTCGTCGAGAGTTTGAATTTCCTCTCCGTCGCGGGCTTGGCGCACGATTATCTTGCCGCCTTTTAGAAGCCTGGCGTCGAAAGAGTGCAGGGGTTGTCCGTATTCCATCATTACGTAGTTTGTAACGTCGACTACGTTGTTGATTGAGCGCAGTCCCACAGCTTCCAATTCCCTGCGCATCCAGTCGGGGCTTTTGCCGATTTTTACGCCCTTTATAGAGACCGCCGTATAGAGCGGGCAATTTGGAGTCTCCAGCTTTACTTCGTTTAGGAATCCGCCATCGGGAGTTTCCACATATTTTGGCGAGTATTTTAGCTTCGGATACTTTAGCTCTTTTCCAAAGCGCGCCGCAAGTTCCCTTGCTATTCCGATATGGCTTAGGCAGTCGCCGCGGTTTGCGGTAAGCTCTATTTCAAAAACCGTGTCGGAATCCGTGAAAACATCGTTGATTGGCGTGCCGATTTCCGGGCGGTTTTGAAGTATCAAGAGGCCGCTATGGTCGTTGTCCAAGCCGATTTCCCTGCCAGAGCACATCATTCCGCAGCTTTCGACTCCGCGAAGTTTTGATTTTTTTATTTCAAATTGCTTGCCGTCTGGCGTCGGAAGTTTTGCGCCGACGAGCGCCACGGGAACGCGGTCGCCGACTTTGTAATTCGACGCCCCGCAGACTATCTGGAGCGGTGGCTCATTGGGATTCACCTTTACGCTGCAAACGCCAAGGTGGTCTGAATCGGGGTGGTCTTGGCGGCTGAGAATCTCGCCCACCACTACGTTGTCGAGTTTTTTCAGACCGAATATCTCAATGTTTTCGACTTCAATGCCCAGCATTGTGAGCGCTTCGGCTATGCTTTCGGCGTCTATGCCTGACAAGTCGACGTATTTGTTCAGCCAATTTAAACTTACTTTCATTTAAAAATCTTTCCCTTAGAGTTTCTATTTATTGCCGAATTGTCGCAGGAATCTGACATCGTTTGTGTAGAAGTGCCGGATGTCGTCGATAGAGTGCATAAGCATAGCTACCCTCTCTACGCCCAATCCAAAGGCGTATCCGCTGTATATGTCGGGGTCGAGCCCGACGTTTTTGAGCACATTTGGGTCGACCATCCCGCATCCCATTATTTCAATCCACTTGTCGCTGAGCTTGCCTAGGTCTGAGCTCATAAAGTCGACTTCAAAGCTTGGCTCTGTGAACGGGAAAAAGCTTGGGCGCAAACGCGTTTTTGCGGATTTGCCGAAAAGATTTTTAAACAGGTAGTCCAATGCGGATTTTAAATCCGTAAGGCGCACATTCTTATCTATGTAAAGGCATTCAATTTGGTGGAAATTTGCGGAGTGGGTAGCGTCGACCGTATCGCGGCGGAATGCTCTTCCTGGGGCAAGAATTCTTATGGGGGCGCCTTCTTTTAGCATGGCGCGTATTTGCACCGACGATGTGTGGCTGCGCAAAAGATAGAGCTCGTCGGCGTGTTTTGCCACATTGCCGAATTTTGCGTCGCGCGGCATAAACAGAGTGTCTTGGGCGTCGCGCGCGGGGTGGTCGGCAGGGGTGTTTAGGGCGTCGAAACAGAACCATTCGGTCTCAAGGTCAGTGGCTTCGGCGACTGTAAAACCGGCGCGTTTGAAAATATCGCAAATCTTGCGGATTGTAAGTGTGAGCGGATGGAGTGTGCCGGCGGGGGCGTCAATGTTCGGCAGGGTTATGTCGGGCTTTTCGCCGAGGGCCGCCGCCATTTCCTCGTTTTCAATTCTCGCGTAGGCTGCGGCAATCATGGGTTCTATTTTTTGTTTTGCCTGGTTTATCAACTTGCCTGCTGCAGGCCTCTGCGCCTTGTCCAAGGTCGGGATTACTTTCATTAGCGCGGTCAATGCGCCGTTTGGGCCGGTTATTTCGGCGCCGATTCTTGCGACGTCGCTTTTTGTTTTCGCCAAGGGAAGCGAGGATTCGGCTTTGGCTAAAATTTCGTTAATTTTTGTTTCCATAATGAGAATATCCATTGCGTCGCCGGCGTTTGCGCCCGACTGAATTTCTGCGGCGAACGCGCGCCGGATTTTTCCTTGCGCAAATCGCCTGTATTAAAGGATACAAGCAAATTTCATCGCCGCGAATACGCAAGCTTTTTTTGTCGTTTTTGGACGGGGGAGGCAAGGGCGTTAGAGTGTGGAAAAACTGCGGATGAAAATAGCGGCCCGCGCCCGGGCAAATTGGAGTGTTTTTTTATTGAAATATTTTTTGCAACCGGCAAAATTTATTCCGTTATGATGAAGAAAATAAGTTTATTGTTGTTGGGGGGGCTTTTTTTTGCGCTTGCTAATTTTGCGGGCGCGCAAGAGTCTAAGGAAACTAAAATAATAACATATCCGGCGCCGATTTCGGAAAAAGTTTTGTCGACATACAAGGTATTTGTAAATGGAAAGCAGCTTGATATTTACAAGGCGCTTTCTCCGAAATTTGAAGGCGGGGAGTATTATTTTACCTACTTTGATTTCGATGGAGTCGTCGACGTGAAAGTAACTTCGACAAAGCCCATGAAAAAAGCCGAACTCTTCCCGGAAACATTCAAGGCGGAAACGAAGAACGGCGAAGTGTCTTTTAAGGCGGACAAACCCTTTAAAATTATAGTAATCAGAGACGAACGCAGAATGCCTCTGGTGATTTTCGGCAACGCAATCGAAAAGGACATTCCGTCAAAGGACGACCCAAACGTGGTCTATTTCGGGCCGGGCTTGCACATACAGGATAAAATAGACTTGAAGTCAAACCAGACTCTTTACATAGCCGGAGGCGCCGTTGTAAAATCTGTCGTCAACGCCCAAGGCGACAATATAACCGTTTGCGGGCGGGGTATTTTAAGCACAGACAACCGCGAACGTTTTTACAGCGGAGTTACAAACTTTATAAAGTGCAAAAATCTTAAAATACGCGACATAATACTGAAAGACACCATGAGCTGGTCGCTCGTATTCAGAGAATGCAACGGCGTTCTTGTCGAAGGGCTCAATATTTGCACCGGCCGCATGATTAACGACGACGGCATAGACATATGCAATTCCAGCAACGTCGTAATCCGCAACTGCTTTGTGCGCGCCGAGGACGACATTATTGCCATTAAGGGAATGGCGGGAGATTTGCCGTGCGAAAATATGGTTGTGGAAGACTCTATTCTCTGGACGGACTCGGCAAACACTTTCCGCATTGGCTATGAGTGCCACGCTCCTGCAATGACAAATCTCAAATGCCGCAACCTCTATGTGCCTTTCTATTCGGAGTATGTAAATCCGGAGGCTTATTGGTCGCACGCTATAATATGGCTGCAAGCCACCAATGAAATACCGATGACAAAGATGTATTTTGACGGAATCAACATACGCTCAAACGGCGAAGACATGCCGCTTGTAATTGCCAATCCGCGCGTAACAAATTACCGTGGAAGCAAAACCGCCGGAAGAATTGCCGACATAGTCGTAAAAAATGTCAAAGTTACGGGCAAAAAGGGCGCGTTCAAAGGAGTCATATATGTCAAGGGCCGCGATGCCGAACACGACGTAAAAAATATGACTTTCGAGAATATAAATTATTTCGGCGAGAAAATAAAACAGGACTCTCCGTCGGTTTTCATAGGGGAGCATACGTCCAACATAGTTGTGAAATAAAAAATACGCCCATTGCCGGCGCGCCGAATAGCGCGCGCTTGCGGCGCCTTTTTAGGCTGCGGTTTAATATCTTAACAAGCCGCAGCCTATTTTTTGCCCGCATTAGATTTTGCCGGTTGTATTAATAAGCTTAGCTTGTTTTTTGTATAATATAGCTCTGCAGCCATCTTAATAAATTGGCGCTTGTTTTACCTGCGCAAAACTGCACTGCCTGCGCGTTTGTACAACGCTTGCTTGCGGAGCTTTTTTAGGGCCGCAAACACAGACTGAAAATTGCGCCATTACATAAAATTGCGCAAAATGCAGTTAGAATCCAATTTTTTCAGAGATAGCTTATTGGTGAAAAGGCTCCCAAATATAAGAATTTGCATTTGCTGGAGGGCGCACAAATAAAAATGCCGAGATCAATAAATATTATTTTGTTGGACCCGCTTGCTCATTTCGCTCGATGAACTTTTTCATTAGCTGCGGCGCGGCTGTTACCACATCTCCGTGGTTGAAGCCCTGCAATTCGTGGAATTCAACGTAGGGGGAAGTCTTCAGCTTTTTTAGCACGGACGCTAGCAGTTCGTTTTCCTCCACGCGTTCGGGGAATTCAATGCGCCTGTCTCCCAATATTAGGCAAACCGGCGGGACTTTGTTTTCCACGTGCCAAAGAATTGCATTTTCGTCTATTCTGGGCGCGTATTGCGCGCGTTTGTCGCCCAAATCCTTGCGCACTTGAAAATGCGAGGTTGCTTGCCCGCTAACCAATAGCAGCCCGGCTATGTCGGTATTGGACAGGTTGTGCTTTTTTAAGAATCCGGGATTGAAACCGACCATCCCGCTTAAATATGCGCCAGCGGAGTGCCCGCCAACGTAAATTTTGCTTTTGTCTCCGCCGAATTTTTCTATGTTTTCAAAAGTCCACGCAACCGCGGCGGCAGCGTCTTCTATGGCGGTTGCAGCTTTTATTTTTGGCGACAGGCGATAGTTTGCGGTTACAAAAATTATGTTTAATTCCCTTATTAATTTTGGGAAGCCAGACTTATTTCCGGAAGTTATTCCGCCTCCATGAAACCAGACTATTACGGGAAGTTTTTTATCCGCCTTGTTCTCGGGGGCAAATATGTCGAGTTTGCAGCGTTCGGATATGTATTCATCAGAGTTTTCGGATTGGTAGGGCAGGTCGGATTCGATTTTTTTTAAATCCGCCGCGCAATCTAAAACGGAGGCAAACACCAAAGCCAGTGCGAGTAGTTTTTTCATGCGGATTATAATTTAGGATTGTTGCGGGCGTGGTTGCGGAGGCTGAATCTGTTTAAATGTGAGCAGGCGCGATGCTATTGGGATGTCGTTTGCCAGTATTTGGAGGTCGTACGTGCCCGGAGATTTTATCACGAGGTTTTGTATGAAAAAAATCAGCTCCGGAGCGTCCAGCGGAGTGTTGAACGGGACTTTCCCGGGGAGTTCGCAGACTGTTTCGCCGTTTGTGGATTGAATCCTAATTTTAAAATCCTGTTCTCCGCTGCCGTTTGTCATGGAGGCAAAGATATAAAATTGCGGTATCATGTGGGGATACCGCGTTGCCCCGACCGTGTTAAAAAGGTTTACTAGGGTCTTCTTGCCTGTGTGCGCGTCAGTTATAATAGAGTCGCACACCAACAGAGCCAAAGCAATTGGAGTTTCAAATGAATCTTTCATTGCTGCAATATTTCATCCGAATGGATTTATTTAAAGAAAAATTTTGCTTGCGGATGAAATTTTTTGAACCAAACTTTTTATTTAGGAAAGCAATGATTATGCACTAACCCATACGGAAGTATGAAACGCACTAAATTAAAAGCAAATTTAGACGACGAATTGTCCTTGAATCGTTCAAGCGTTTATCAGGAATTTCTCGCCGAACGCGAGGAAATTTTAAAGCACAAGTGGTTGGAGTCTGAAAAGGCGGGGCATGACATCGGTTACGAGCGCGCTTTGCTTGATTGGATAATGAACCACCGCGAAAAGTGGCGTTCTGCGCATCGGCGCAAGCGCGCGTAAACGTCGCGGGCGATTTTTTTGGACAATATTCTCTTTTAGAGAATTTTACTGGCGCGTTAACGCGCCTTTTTTGTTTTAATGTTAATGAAAAGAGCAGTATCGCCTTTGCGGAATTTGGTCTTCATTTTGCAATGTTTAGATTTCATTGCAATATGTGCTTGGGTTGCGCTTCATTCTAAGAAAACGGCGCTCAATATAGAGAAACTTTTAACGCGCGCTATTTGAGATGCAGTTTGCCTTGCGCGATGGGTGTTACTGGGCGCGATGGGTGTTTGCTGGGCGCGATGCAATAAGCGGATGCAGGTTTTATTTTTGCGCTTTCGCGGTAACCGACGAAACATATTTGCCAAAATCCTGCGGGGCGGCGGCACCGGAAGATATGTCTTTTGACATTGAAATTACAAAAAATTCCATTTGAGTTTTCTCGTTGTTTGCGCGTTCGGGGATATTTTTTATTATGCGCTCGCACCATTGTGCGGCTTTTTGGAGGTTTTGCCTTACGCCCGAACCCGCCCAGTATTTCCAGGCCAAATGGGCTTGGGTTGATATGTCGCTTTTTTCGGCACCGCGTTCGTACCACTTTTCGGCAAGCTCATAGTCTTGCGGGAATCCGTCCTTGCCTTCGACATAATAGTTTGCGATTTTAAAACAGTAGCGCACGTCCGTTTCTGCGAGCTTTTCAAAATAGTATTGGGCTTTTTCCGGATTTTGCGGCAGGAAACGTCCCTTGGCGTACATCTGCGAAATCTTTTCCATAGCCTCTACATTGCCTTTTTCCGCGGCTTGCTTGTACCAAAAAATACCCTGGGCTCTATTGCGGGGCAGGCCTTCGTTGCCCTTCATATATTTTTTAGCAATGGCTTCCATTGCGGCGACATTGCCTTTTTTGGCGGCTTCAACTTCCATTTGCGCAAATTTTGCCTGCCAGATTTTAAGCTGCTCTTCGTTTTTTAGGTTTTTATATATTTCAATCAGTTTTAATATAGCCCTGCCGTCGCCTTCTTCGGCGGCTTGGGAAATCCAAAACAGGGCTTTTACCTGGTTTTTAGGCAGGAAGAATCCATACAAAAACGCGTTGCCCAGAACCCATTTGTCCTCGGCTTTTCCGTTTGCGGCGGCGAGTTCGCGCCAATAAACCGCAAGCTCCATATTGCGCTCAACAAGTTTGCCTTCGCCGTAAAGATAGCCTAGGTAGGCTTGTGCGGCGGGGACGTTGGCTTCGGCGGCTTTCGTCAAAAGGCCTATCGCTTTCTGCGGGTTTTTTTCTGCGCCGTTTTCGCCTTTAGCGTAGTATGTGCCGAGCGCGAAAAGCGCGTTGGCGTCTCCGGATTCGGCTTTAGATTCAAGTTCTTCCAAAGTTTCCGCGCCGGCGAGGCATGCTGCCAAGGTTGCGGCAAATATTGCTAGGAATTTTTTCATTTTGCTTGCTTGGGGGGTTGTTGAACCGCTAGCGTTCCGCTTCTGCCGGTAAACGGCGACATCTTGATTTCGCAGACGGGCAGGGAATTGCGTTCTTTTATAAGTTTTTCGGCAAATTCGGAAAGCGGGAAGAATTCAGTCCCCAATGCTTTGGCTTGCGCAAGGAATTGGTCGAACCAATCCAAGTACGCCATTCCTTCAAGTTCCGAATGGATGGTCATTACATTGTACTGGTTTTCGCGCATTCTCTTGAAGTGCATTTGCGCGACATCTTCGAGTTTTGTATTTCCCAGGACTTCGTCGAGCGTGAGCAGGGTTGACGGTATTTGAATCGTATTGAATGTTTTTCCGCCCATTGACGGTATAAATGGAGCATTGCCGCGCGTATCCGAAGCGTACAAAAGGTTTGCGGAGTCTTCGACTTCGAGCGCATCGGGGGAAATTTGCCATCCGGGGGCTCCGCAGCAGCGCGCTGGATGTCCGAAAATTTTTTCAAATTCGGCGCGCGCGGCTCCGAACTCCTCCTCTATTTGGCTCTTCCGCATATCAAAAAGATAGTCTTGCCATTTGAAGTGGTTCCATGAATGTATTCCGCATTCAAAGCCGTCGTTTGCGGCAGCGCGCATTTGGTCGGCGCATAGTTTCCCGATTTTAGGCGCCGGCAACAGAGTGCCGTACATCAGGGTTTTTAGCCCGTAATTGCCAGCCACATTCGAGCGCAGGCACTTTTTTAGAAATCCGGGGCGAAAAATTCTCCGCAGAGCTTTTCCCGTATTGTCTGGGCCGAGCGAAAACAAAAAAGTTCCGGGCAGGGAATATTTCCTGAAAATTTTGCAAAGGCTGGCGACGCCTTCGCGCGTGCCCCTAAATGTATCTACGTCTACTTTAACGGCGAGTTTCATTTTTTCCCGGGATATTGTTCCAGCTCGTAATCCTTGTTTAGCAGATGGTAGTCCAAGGTGAGCTTGAGGGCTGTGCGCAAATCTGTGGTTGGCTTCCAGCCTAAAATTTCTTCTGCGTGCTTTACGGACGGCATTCTGCGCGGAACGTCTTGGTATCCTTCGCCGTAATATTCCTTGCTGGAGACAATTTCAATTTTGGCGTCTTTGGCCTTTTGGGCGTAATCGGGATACTCCTGCATAAGTTCAATCAGCATATCCGCCAACTGTTTTATGGAAAATTCCATATAGGGATTGCCTATATTAAATATTTCGCCGTCGGCGCAGCCGTCTTTGTTCTCAAGGATTTTCAAGAGGCATTCTATTCCGTCGTCGATAAACGTGAAGCTGCGTTTTTGGGCGCCGCCGTCGACGAGTTTTATGGGCTTGCCGTTTAATATGTTATGCGCGAACTGCGTAAGCACGCGCGACGAACCTTCTTTGGGGGACGTGATGTCGTCCAGCTTAGGTCCTATGAAATTGAACGGGCGGAAAATTGTAAACTTGAGGCCTTCGTGGTTCCCGTACGCCCAGATTACGCGGTCGAGCATTTGTTTTATGCAGGAATAAATCCAGCGTTCCTTTGCTATTGGCCCCAAAACCAGCGGCGACGAATATTCGTCGAAATTTTGGTCGGGGCACATTCCGTAAACTTCGGATGTGGACGGGAAAACTATGCGCTTGCCGTATTTGGCGCATAATTTGACGATAGCAATATTAGATTCGTAATCCAGGTTATAGACTCTGAGAGGATCGCTTACGTACATTGCGGGGGTGGCTATAGCCACTAGCGGCAAAACGACGTCGCAATTTTTCACCGCGCCTTCAATCCACTCAGTTTCGGTCAGGACGTTTTTTTTGTGGAATTTAAAATTCGGCATTCCGAGGCAGGGGGCAATTTTATTGTCGCCCAAGTCTACGCCTGTTACCTCCCAGTCGGTCTTGTTAAGAATTTTCCACGCCAACGAGGAGCCTATAAATCCGTTTACGCCAAGAATCAGAATTTTTTTTGCCATGGTTGCAATAAAATATCGGGGATTGAGCAAGGCAAGTTTATTTGCCTGTGGATTTAAATATAACGCGCGACTGGAATACGGCTACGGTTTTTCCTCCGGATGAGAGTTTCACGTCGCAAACGGCGCTTTTTGCGTCTTCCGCGGCGATAGAAGCCGACGCGATAATTTCCGCGTTTTCGGGCGTTGGCGAAAGAAAGTTTATCGAGGCTGAGCTGCTTATTGCGGCGCGCTCCTCTGTGTTTGTGGCGAGAGCTGCGGCATAGTCGGCGAGCGCGAAAATAAAGCCTCCGTGGGCGATATTTACGCCGTTTAAGAATTCCGGCTTGGCTTTTGCG
>CALXLN010000106.1 GCA_944389215.1 uncultured Opitutales bacterium | reverse complement strand
CTCGCGCTTTCAAAAGAGGGAATCTGCGCCGGAGTCTACACCCAGACAACCGACGTCGAAGGCGAAGTCAACGGCCTTTACACCTACGACCGCAAAGTTCTAAAGGTCGATGCAAACGCGGTTAGGGAAGCAAACTTGAAGCTTGTAAATTCGCTGAAATAAGTTTGGCATACAAAAGAGCCGCAAGCGGTTTCGGCAAGTTGTCCGCAACCGCTTTTATTTTGCAGAATCCGCGCTAAAAATGCTTGCGCTTTGCATGTAAATGTTAAAAATCCGCCACTTAAAAAAAATCGATTTCTATAAAAAAATAAAAAAATCCAAAAAAAAAGTTGACGCACAAGGTTTTAACCGTAAAGTTAACGACTTTTCTTTATATAGATGAATACGACAATAGCTAAGAAAGAGGAACAGAAGCAGTGGTACGTGGTCGATGCAACTGATCAGGTACTGGGGCGTCTCGCCGTTAAGATTGCGAACGTTTTGCGCGGTCGTCATAAGCCAATTTACACGCCGAACGTAGATTGCGGCGACCACGTGGTCGTCATCAACGCGGAAAAAGTTCGCGTAACCGGCAAAAAAGAAGAACAAAAGGAATATATGTTCTACACCGGTTATGTGGGCGGAGAGAAATACGTAAAGCTTTCGGACTTCCGCGCGCGCAAGCCTGAATATCTTATTGAAGCCGCAGTAAAAGGAATGCTTCCGAAGAACAAACTCGCAAGCCAAATGCTTTTAAAGCTGCACGTATACGCCGGCCCCGAACATAAGCACGCCGCCCAGCAACCCAAACCATTCAACTTCTAATAGACATGAGCGAAAACGAAATCTTTGTTTCAGTCGGCCGTCGCAAGACCGCGGTAGCGCGCGCCCGCCTTTCAAAAGGCAGCGGCAAAATTACCGTTAACGACAAGCCAATCGCCGACTACTGCTACACCGACCAGCTCTCAATGTTGGCGATGCGCCCCTTGGTTGCCACCGGAACGGCGGCTACTATAGACGCAGTCATCAATGTAAACGGCGGCGGAGCAATCGGACAAGCCGGAGCAATAAGCCACGCATTGGCTCGCGCTTTGGAAAAGATGGACGCGTCTTTGCGCGCTCCGTTGAAGAAAGAGGGTCTCATTACCCGCGACCCGAGGTCCAAGGAACGTAAGAAGTCCGGTCAGCCCGGCGCGCGTAAGCGTTTCCAGTTCTCCAAGCGTTAATCGCTTTTCATTTTCCACTGGAGCCCTTCCGCGATTGCGGTGGGGCTTTTGTGCTTTTTTACATTGCATACAACAACGATTGGCAATCCAATCGAAAATCCGGATTTGGCGCTGGCGTTTTGCAAATAGAATTGCCCATTTAAAGCCGCAAAAAATCCGCTTTTTTATTTTATACCGCGCAAGACTCGGTTGCGATTGGCGGCAGCCGCAATTTCCAACGGTAAAACATATCGGAAAATTTTCTTAGAAAAACCACATGAAGAAGAAAGTCGGAATAACTGGAGCAAGCGGCTATGCGGGAATAGAGCTTGTAAAGCTTCTCTCGAAACACCCCAATGTCGAGCTTGGGTGCGTTACATCGCGCAGTCTGGCAGGAACAAATGTCGCGGACAATATGCCCGCATTGCGCCATTTGTTGCCCGAAAACTTCAAGTTTATATCCTCGTCCCCCGAGGAGCAAGCCAAGATGGACGACATAGACATCTGGTTTCTAGCCCTTCCCCACGGGGCGGCGGCAGAATACGCGCGCGCTCTCGTAAACGCAGGGAAAACGGTTTTGGATTTGTCTGCGGATTTCCGTTTGAACAGTTTGGACATCTACAAGGAATACTACGGCGCCGACCATCCCGCGCCGGAACTTTTGCAGATGGGGAAATATGTAATTCCCGAACTATTTCCAGTATCCGCCGGCGACAAGCTAATAGCCTGTGCGGGATGCTATCCCACAAGCATACTTTTGCCGCTGATTCCCCTCATGCGCGAAAACGCCGCCGGGCGCGAACACATAGTTATAGACAGCTACAGCGGAGTTTCCGGAGCCGGCAAAAAAGCTGACATGGGCTATATTTTCTGCGAGCGCAACGAAAGCGCAAAAGCCTACGGACTGCCCAAGCACCGCCACCTTTCGGAGATAGAGGAGGAATTGAGCATAGCGGCAAAAGAAAATATAGTCGTGCAGTTCAATCCGCATCTTGCGCCGATGACAAGGGGCATTTCCACGACCATAACGCTTCCCGCGAAAGCCGAAGGCGTCGACGCCATTTACAGCGTTTGGCAAAAATACTACGCCGGCAAACCTTTTGTGAAAATGCTAAAGAGCGGATCCTATCCTGACACGCTCCATGTATGCGGAACAAACCGCTGCGATATTTCAGCCGTTTACGACCCGCGCACAAAGAATGTGGTAATTTGCAGCGTAATAGACAATCTCGTCAAGGGAGCAAGCGGGCAAGCCGTTCAAATAATGAACCTCATATGCGGCTTCGACGAAACCGCAGGACTATTATAGTTTTAAAATAATTAAAGGGAAAAAAAGCCATGGCAGAAAACTTCAAGATTCAGACGGCGGAAGACGTCGCGGGACTAAATTTGGTAAAAGGGTTTAAGGTAGCAGGAGCTGCCTGCGATATAAGAAATAAAGGCGATATGTCCCGCCTGGATGTGGCGCTGATAGTCTCCGACGTTCCCGCGACGGCGTCCGGAGTGTTCACAACAAACGACGTAAAAGCCGCGCCGGTTGTTCTCGACATAAAAAAGCTCTCGCAATCGCAAACTATGCGCGCGATAGTCGCCAATAGCGGCAACGCCAACGCCTGCACAGGCGACAGAGGAATGCAAGACGCCGAAAACACATGCAAAATCGCCGCCGATTTAATCGGCGCCGCTGCCGGCGAAGTTCTCGTATGCTCCACTGGCAGAATCGGCGAATTTATGCCGATGCAAAAGCTTAAGAATGGAATCTCCGAAGCAGCCTCCAAGCTTTCCGACTCCGAGCAGTCTGCCAAAGACGCCGCGCGCGCGATAATGACTTCGGACACCCGCCCCAAGACGGTTCTTTCGACTGTTGAAGTAGGCGGCAAAAAAATATCTGTAGCGGGAATGGCAAAGGGCGCCGGAATGATTGAGCCGAATATGGCCACAATGCTTGCGTTTATCGTAAGCGACGCAAAAATATCCCAGCCGCTTTTAAAGAAATGCCTGAAAGCCGCCGCCGACAAGACATTCAACCGCATAACAGTAGACGGCGACATGAGCACAAACGATACCGTTTTGTGCCTCTGCAACGGAATGGGGCAAGTTGAAGTGTCTGAATCAGACAAAGACGCATTGGAAGCATTCCAGGCGGCAATCACCGCCGTTTCAAGAGCCTTGGCGCGCAAGATAGTCGGAGACGGCGAAAAGATAACAAAAGTTGTCGAGGTAAAAGTCGAGGGCGCGCGCGACGAAGCGCAAGCGGAAAAAATCTGCCGCGCTATAGGCAATTCACTTCTTGTAAAATCCTCATGGTTTGGGTGCGACCCGAATTGGGGCAGGCTCACCGACGCCGCAGGATATGCGCGCACGGGAATTTCCATAGATAAAATCGACCTTTGGTACGACGGAGTCGAAGTTCTCAAAAAAGGGCAGCCAGTCGACGCAAACAAGCCGCTATGGAAAGAAATAGCGGCAAAAAAGACATTTACAATCACAATGAATTTGAATATGGGCTCCGCCAGCGAAGCTATCCTTGCGGCAGACCTCACTGAAGAATACGTAAATTTCAACAAGGGCGAGTAATGGCACACCCCACAATAGACGAAGTTACAAAAAAAGCCGGCGTCTTGATAGAGGCGCTCTCGTACATTCAGCGTTTCCACGGCTCGACGTTCGTCGTCAAATACGGCGGGGCGTTTATGGACGATCCAAATCCGGAATTTCGCGCGCTGGTCGCGCAGGATATCGCGTTTTTGGCGGCAGTTGGAATCAACGTGGTGGTTGTGCACGGCGGCGGCAAGGCAATCAGCAGGGCCATGGAAAAATCCGGCTTGAAGGCTGAATTCCGCAACGGCATGAGGGTAACCGACGAAAAGACCGTAAAAATAGTCGAAGATGTCCTAAACAACGAGGTGAACTCCGAAATCTGCAAAATGCTTGAAGCCCAAGGATGCAAGGCAAAATCTCTGCCCGGCAACGACGTGTTATGTTGCAAGAAATTGGAATCCTTTAATGAGCATGGCGAAACTGTCGACATAGGGTACGTGGGCAAAATCAGCCTGGTAAAGGCGAAGCTTATAAAGAAAGCCATCGCAGAAGGCTATACCCCCGTGGTATCCCCCATAGCTATGGGAATGTCGGACAACCATCCCTACAATACAAACGCCGACGTTGCCGCCGCGGCGGTCGCAAGCGCGCTCAAAGCGCGCAGGCTGGTGTTTCTCTGCGACGTTCCCGGGCTCATGCGCGACCCCAAAGACCGCAATACGCTAATATCCCACTTGAAAGTTGACGAAGTTCAAGCGCTCAAAGACGCAAAAATTATCGGAGGCGGTATGATGCCCAAAGTCGACAGCGGCGTCGAAGCCATTAGAAGCGGAGTCCGCAGAGTGCACTTTGTCGACGGCTATACGCCCCACAGCATACTCTTGGAAATATTCACCGACGAAGGTATCGGAACCGAGATTGTAACATCTGAATCCTAAAAATTTACCAGCAAAAGCAATGACCACAAAAGAAAAGATTGAAAAATACGCGATGCCAAATTTCGGCGCCAGAGACTTTGTCGTGTCGCGCGGGAAAGGCTCGTATATTTACGACGAAAACGGCGATAAATACCTGGACTTTGGCGGGGGAATTGCCGTGCTGAGCATAGGCCATGCAAATCCGCGCTGGATAAAAGCCGTCTCCGAACAAGCGGCGAAACTCTCGCATTGCAGCAATCTTTACCTCACAAAAGAACAGGCAGATTTGGCGGAAATGGTGGTTTCAAAAATCGGCGCAGGCAAAATGTATTTTTGCAACAGCGGCACAGAAGCAAACGAAGCGCTGATAAAAGCCGCCCGCCTTTACGGAATAAAAGCTTCAGGCAAAGAGGGAGTCAAATCCCGAATAATAACGGCAAAAAACGGATTCCACGGAAGAACACTCGGAGCGCTGGCGGCAACCGCGCAAGATAAAATCCAACGGGGATTCGCTCCGATTTTGGAAGGATT
>CALXLN010000105.1 GCA_944389215.1 uncultured Opitutales bacterium | reverse complement strand
TATATTTCGACGGATTCGCAGTTGGAGCGCATTACCTCGGCGATGGTGGAAGTTGCGGGGTTGATTTGATGAAGAATTTTACGCCAGAGCTTTTGTCGCTTAAGGATGCGGGGCTATACCGCAGACTAATTCCGTCGCAGGCGGCTGGAAGCATAATTTTGCGGGACGGGGTGGCTTGTGTCAATTTAGCATCAAACGATTATCTAGGCTTAAGCGCCGATATTGGTTTGCAGCGGGAGTTTTTAGAGGGCGTGCTTGCGAAAAGCGGAAAGCGTTTTTTGATGGGGAGCACGTCGTCGCGGCTATTGGGCGGAAACAATGAAGCTTTTTGCGAGCTTGAAGATTTTTTGGCGGGCGTTTATTCCGCGCATTGTTCTGCACAAAAAAAATGTCTTGTCTTTAATAGCGGATACCACGCCAATTCGGGTATTCTTTCGGCTCTTGCCACTTCAAGGGATTTGATTCTATGCGACAGGCTCATCCATGCAAGCCTAGTAGATTGCCTAAAGCTTTCCGAGGCAAAATGGATGCGTTTTAAGCATAACGATATGTCGCACCTGCGGCAAATCTTGAGCAAAAAGCGCGGAGAGTATGAAAACGTATATATTGTAACGGAAAGCGTTTTTAGCATGGACGGCGACATTGCCGACCTAGCCGAAATTGCAAAAATAAAACGCGAGTTCGGGGCAGCATTGTATGTTGACGAAGCCCACGCCGTAGGCGTTTTCGGCAAATGCGGACTTGGCGTTTGCCAAGAATTGGGCGTTTTGGACGAAGTGGACTTTTTAATGGGGACTCTCGGCAAGGCAATAGCTTCCGAGGGGGCATTCTTAATATGCGCGGAGAATATTCGGCAAATGCTTGTAAACAAGTGCCGCACATTGATTTTTACCACTGCAATCGCGCCAATCTCCGCGATGTGGTCGAAATTTTCGTTTGAAAAGGCAATGCTGATGGACTCGGAACGCGGGCATTTAAAGCGCCTGTCGAAAATTCTGCGCGGGCGGCTCGAAGGTTTGCGGGTATTGGGAAACACGCAAATCGTTCCCGTTGTGCTTGGGGAAAATTCAGCTGTAGCCGCCGCATCCGAGCGGCTTTTGCGCGAAAATATTTGGGCGGGCGCCGTGCGCTATCCTACAGTGCCCAAAGGAGAGGCTCGATTGCGGCTGTCTTTGAATGCGGATATGCCGGAGGAGCTTGTAGAAAACGTAGCCGATAGGATTTTGGAGAGCGCGCGATGAAATGCGATTTGGTAAAATCCTGCGGTTCTTCAAAGCTGGTTGCGTTCTTTTCAGGGTTTGCATCCGACTCTAGTATTTTGTCGCGCGCAAAACTTCCGCAAGGTTTCGACGCCGTTGTGTTTTGCGACTACCGCGATTTGAACTGCGATTTTGATTTCTCGAAATATTCAGAGGTATTTGTCGTTGCGTGGTCGTTTGGCGTGCGGGTTGCGGACATGTTTGCAGACAGATTTTTTGCAAAGGCAAAAATAGCAGTGAACGGTTCTTTGTATCCGATAGACGCAGAGCGCGGAATACATCCGGAAATATTCAAAAAAACCGCCGAAAATTTTAGCGAAGAAAACAAGTCGCGCTTTTACCGCAGGATATGCGGCAGTTTTGCCGATTTTGAGAAGAATTCTTCTTTGCTCTGCGCGCGCCCGGCAACAGAGTTGAAGGCTGAACTTGAATCTTTGGGCGCATATTTTTCCGCAATGCCGGCAAAAAGTTCGGCGGAAAGCTGGACTTGCGCGTTAGCTTCAAAATCCGATAAAATTTTTGCTCTGGAAAATATGCGCAGGGCGTGGGGCGGCAAACTGCGCATAATCGACGGCGCTCATTTTAATTTGCAGGCTTTCGATGTGGCGTTTGAAATTATAGACAGGGAAGTTCGCAAAGTAGGAGGAGCCTTTGAGCGGAATTTGGACGGCTACGACAAATCTGCGCTTGCGCAGAGGGAGATTTGTTCGCGGCTGGTTGGAGATATAAAAAGCAGCGTTCCGAAAGATTTTTTGGATTCAGTGTCCACTGTCCTGGAGATAGGGTGCGGAACCGGCATGTTTACATCGGCTTTGTCCCAAATTTTGGGTTCTGCCAACTGGTATTTAAACGATTTGACAGAAAAAATTTGCGCGAGTGCGGCAAATAAAATCGGCGGGCATCCGGAGATAATTGCCGGAGACGTTTTGGATGTGGAGCTTCCGAAAAATATCGATATGGTGGTATCGTCGTCTTGTTTTCAATGGGTCGGAGATTTAAATGAAAAAAATAAAAAAATCCATTCCTCTATAAAATGCGGGGGGATTTTCGCGTTCTCGACATTCGGCGGTCAAAATTATATTCAGATACGCTCGCTTTTGGGAAAAGGGCTGGAATATCGGGAAATGGGGGAAATAATCGAGATTTTGGGAAAAACCGGTTTTAGCGTTGTCCATTCCGCCGAAGACCTGCGCGCGCTGGAGTTCAAATCTCCGCGCGAAGTTTTGCGCCATATAAAATCAACGGGGGTGAACGGCGGGTTTTCTGAATTTTGGACTCCGTCGAAATTGCGCGATTTTTCCGAGCGCTATCGGCGCGCGCATTCGTGCGAAAACGGAGTATTATTGACGTATAATCCCATAAGAATCATAGCCAAAAAGAAATTTTAAAATGAAAAAAATATTTGTAAGCGGCATAGACACAAACATCGGCAAGACAGTCGCAATCGGATGGCTTGCGCGCAATTTTATGGCGCAGGGCAAGAGCGTTGTTACACAAAAACTTATTCAGACCGGGTGCGTCGGAATATCCGAAGACATTCTCGTCCACAGAAAAATTATGGGTGTCGGAATTTTGCCCGAAGATTCAGACGGCACCACATGCAAATACGTCTTGCGCTTTCCGTCTTCTCCGCACCTTGCGTGCAAGCTTGAAAACGTAAAGCTCGATTTGCATTCTATTGCCGAAAATACCGAAAAACTCGCGCGCAAATATGATGTAGTTTTAATAGAGGGGGCAGGCGGGCTGATGGTTCCTTTGACGGAAAATGTTCTTACTTCGGATTACATCAAAGAGAACGATTTGCAGTTGGTTCTTGTTGTTTCTTCGCGTCTGGGAAGTTTAAACCACGCGCTGCTGAGCCTCGAGTATTGCTTAAAAAAGCCTTTGAAACTATACGGAATAATTTACAATACCTATCCGCCGGAGGAAAAAGAAATTGAAGATTCGACGCGCGGTTATCTGCAGGACTATCTAAAGAAGAACTTCCCCTGCGCAAAATTTATGGAAATGGGCAAATTGGAGTTTTAACATGCGCGAATTTAAAGCGGCTTTATTTGATTTGGACGGCACTTTGGTCGACAACTATGCGGCGATTCACAAGTGCCTTGAGGTGTCTTTTAAGAAATTCGGCGTATCTGCTCCGTCTTTTGGGGATGTTTATAGGGCCGTAGGCGGTTCCATTCTGATAACCATTCAAAAACTTTTACCGGAAGACAAGAAGAGTCTTGCCGATGTGATAGGCGACTATTACTTGAAAATATTTCCCGATTATCTTTTTTACGGGCTTGAGCCTATGCCGTACGCGCGCGAAATTTTGAAAGCTTTGCGCTCGCGCGGTTTTAAGCTGGCATGTTTTACAAACAAGCAGCAGGACGGCGCTGAAACCATTTTGAAAAGTCTGAATATGGCGGATGATTTAGACGCCATAATCGGAACTTCGCTCAAGTCTCCCCGCAAACCGTCGAAGGAATTTTCCCAAGCTGCCTTGGACAGGCTTTGCGTTTCTGCCGGCGAATGCGTGGGGGTGGGCGACTCTAAATACGACTACATGGCAGCCGAGGCTGTTAGCATGCCAAGCGCAATCGTCGCAACCGGCGCAGATTCAAAAGAGTGGCTTGCCGAGAATTGCCCCAATTCTCTAGGGGTATTTAAAAACTTGAAGGATTTGTCTGCGGCGGTTTTTGATGTTGCCCTTTAGGGCTTTCGGCGCAATTATATTTTTATATGGATTCCGGCGAAACAAGTATAGAGGGAGTGATAGAGCGAATCGTTTATTTCAACGACGACACTTGCTATTGCATCGCCGTTATGAAGCCTACTTTGCGCGCTGGAAAAAAAGAGAATATTACCATTACCGGCGTAATGCCCGCAGTCCAATGCGGGGAAACAGTGCTGGTTAAGGGGACATGGTCCCGCCATCCGCAATACGGCGCGCAGATAAAGGTAAGGGAATTTGAGTCGCGGCTTCCTTCCGGAGTTTACGGAATAGAAAAGTATTTGGGGTCCGGGCTTGTTGATGGGATAGGGCCGGTTTACGCAAAAAAAATAGTCGAACATTTCGGCGAGGACACCCTTAGGATAATCGACACCGAATCGTCCCGCCTGCGCGAGGTTAAAGGAATAGGAGCCGCGCGCGCAAAAAAGATAAAGGCGTCTTGGGACGAACAGCGGGCTTTGCGCGATATAATGATAGCAATGCGGATTTACGGAATCGGCATGGCTATGTGCGTGCGCATAATGAGGCATTTTGGCGCCGACGCGGCGGAAGTTGTGCGCACCCAGCCTTACAGGCTTATGCGCGAAATAGACGGAATCGGCTTTAAAACCGCCGATATGATTGCCCTAAACATAGGAATTTCCAACGAGAGCCCGGAGCGCATAGAGGCAGGAATTCTGCACCTTGTGGGCGAATCCGAGGATTCGGGCAATACTTGCGTTTTATCCGGCGAGCTCGTTTCGCGCGCGGCGGAAATGCTGGGCGTGGATTTGCAACGCTGTTTGGCGGCTTTGGATTCGTTGGTTAATTCTTGCAGTTTGTGCATTGTCGGCGGAAAATACGTTCAAAGCGCGCCGCAGGATTACGCCGAGCGGCGCATTGTCAAGAATCTCGCGCGCGTGCAAAAATCTCCGTCGTCTTTGCCGCCCATAAAGTTTGAAAAGGCAGCCGAGTGGGCTAAGGCGCGCGCCGGATTCGATTTTGCGCCTGAACAGACCAGCGCTATAATAGCCGCGCTAAAAAACAAGGTAAGCATTATAACCGGCGGCCCCGGAACCGGCAAAACGACAATTTTGCGCGCGCTTTGCGACATCTTAAAGGCAAAGAAATGCATTCCCGTTTTAGCGGCTCCAACGGGCAGGGCGGCGCAACGGATGTCTGAAAGCACTGGGGTTGAGGCAAAAACTTTGCATAGGCTTTTGGGGTATGAAAACGGAAAATTTGTCCACAACGAGTACAATCGCATAGAAGCAAAATTTCTTGTAATAGACGAAGCTTCCATGCTCGATACGAAACTTGCGGCGGCAATTTTCGCCGCGGTGCCCGATTCCGCCCACATAGTGCTTGTCGGCGATACGGACCAGTTGCCGAGCGTAGGCGCGGGAAACGTCTTAAAGGATATAATCGCGTCCGAAAAATTTTCAGTTACAACTTTAAACAAAATCTTTCGTCAGGGCGAGCGCAGCCAAATTGTCGTCGTGGCGCACGATATACTTGGCGGAAACGAGTCTATGGCGGGGTTCGAGCCGTGTTCATTGGGCAGCGCAGATCCTTTGCGCGATGTCAATTTCATACTGGCGGAAAATCCGCAATTTTGCATTGAAACGTGCGTTGAGCTTATACGCGACAAAATTCCTTTGTGGTATGGCTTAGATTCTATTTCAGACGTTCAGCTGATAGCTCCAATGCATAAAGGCACAGCAGGTATTTCAGCTTTTAATTCCCGCTTAAAATCTGCGCTCAACGACGGCGCAAAACCCTTAATGTTCGGAAGCACCGCGTATTGCGTTGGAGATAAAATTATGCAAACGCGCAATAATTACGATATAGGCGTTTTTAACGGGGACATGGGAAGAATAATTTCAATATCTTCTGATGCGTCGTTTTTGACGGCGGATTTCGACGGAAGAAAAATAGAATTGGCTAAATCCGACTTGGCAGATTTTCAGCATGCCTACGCCATAAGCATCCACAAATCGCAAGGCAGCGAGTTTCCTGTGGTGGTAATACCGCTTTTAAGGCAGCATTTTATCATGCTTCAGCGCAATCTTCTGTACACGGGCATTACGCGAGCCAGAAAAAAAGTATTTGTTGTCGGCGATCCCTCTGCTTGGGCTGCCGCCGTGAGAAATTCCCGTTCCGTAAGGCGGAGAACTTATTTAAAGGAAAGGTTGAATCCCGATGGGAATAAAAATTTACAATCTTGAGAAAGAAAAATTCGAGGAGGAAAAAGTCTGCGCCGAAGGCTTAATGCGGCTGCTTTACGAGAAGCGCATTGGGAGTTTTATGGTGTGGGTTCTCTTCAAACGGGCGTTTTTTTCGCGGTTGTGCGGGTTGTGGGCGGATTCCCGCCGCAGCGCAAAGGCGGTATTCAAATTCATCGAGGACAACGGCATTAATACGGACGAAATGCTTTACGCGCCTTCTAATTTTAAAACTTTCAATGAATTTTTTACGCGGGCTTTGGCAGACGGCGCCCGTCCGTTAGCCGATTGCGACGTTTCATTTCCCGCCGACGGGAGGCACTTGCTTGTAAAAAATGCATCCGAAAGCGATGTCTTTTTTATAAAGGGGCGCCGGTTTGATTTGTCGGGCTTTTTGGGAGACGCCGCATTGGCGGAGCGTTTTAGGGGAGCGGATATGCTAATATCGCGGCTTTGTCCCGCGGATTACCATCGTTTTCACTATCCGGTTTCAGGAGAAATAGCGGCTCGAAAAGAAATATCTGGCGCGCTGTTTTCGGTAAGTCCGATAGCGCTTGTTCCGCGGCTTAGCGTGCTATGGGAAAACAAGCGGATATTGAACTTGATAGATTCTCCTTCGCTGGGGTTGTGCGCGTTTGTCGAAATCGGCGCTACCAACGTCGGCAGCATAGTCAATTTCGACAAAGTTGGGGCGCAGGCGGTCCGCGGGGCGCAGGCGGGGATGTTTAAGTTTGGGGGGTCGTGCGTGGTTACGCTTATTCCAAAGTCGGCAAACATCAGGTGGAACGAAACCCTCTGCCGAATGAGTTCGCAATCGGTCGAATGTTATTGCAAAGTCAATACATGCGCCGGAAATAAAGGATAATAAATTTTTTCGGCAAAACCGCGCGGTTTTTTTACAATTTTAAAATGCTGCCTCGGATTTGGAATATGGACTGCGAAATCTTTTTCAATAAGACGTATTTTAATGGGCTTTACATGTTAAGTTGCTAACTTGAAATATTATTGTGCGTTGCGGAATATTTTTAGCGCGCAAATAAACTAAAATTTTTTATTATACCAAAAAAAGCCATTCTTGGTGTACAGTGAAAAATTTGCGCACAGAAATGTGCGCTTTTTTTGTATGCGCAATCAAAGGACAATTTATCCGCGACGGGAATTTGTGATTTTGAATTTTTTTAACTTAAAAAACTCAAAAAATACGTTCGTTAAAATGCAAATCTGCATCTCCTAAGCTTGCTAAATATAAAACTGTCGCAATCTGCCCGGCAAAATGGAGAGCGGTAATTTATCCACACAGCAGCCAGTGGAACTGGCGTCGCTTGGCTTTTGGAGGTCTGGTAATATTTGCGCAATCAATCCAGCAGCGCAGAAAGCGCTTAATTTATCAGCATGGCGGCCAGTGGAGCTGCCGTCCGCCTACTATGTGTATATGCAGGTGCGGAATTGTTTCTCCAGCGAGAAGCCCGTTGTTTATTACTATTCTGAACCCGTCTTTTAGCCCGCATTGTTCGGCTACTTTCGGAGCAGTGAGCATTAGGTGCGAAAGAATTTGGGCGTCTTCAGCGGACGCTTCCGAAATCCTTGCTATAGGCTTTATGGGGAAGAGCAGAACATGCACGGGCGCTTGCGGGTTTATATCGTTTATCGCCGCGCATACGTCGTCTTTATAGACGATTTTCGACGGTATTTCTCCGTCCAATATTTTTTGAAAAAGCGTTTTCATAAACATCCGTTAAAATGCGCCGTCCGGCGGATTTTGCAAACTATTTTTAAACAAACAATATTTCCAAATTCGGCAGGGCTTTTGCGTAGCGCATTGCGTAGTCTTCCACGAGCTCGATATTTTCGGCGTACGATTTGCGCCTTTTGGGCGAGTTTCTTTTCCCGCCGTCGCGCGCGTCTATTCCGCAAATGACAAGCACTGGTTTTTCAAATCCGGAAAGCCTTTTTATTGCCGATGATATGGCAGGCAAGGCAAAGAGCGGGTCGAATATGGAGTTTTCTATTTCTACGACTTCTACCGCGGCGTCGGGATCGTAAATGCGCAGGATGTTTCTTGCAAATTCCGCGAGGGGAATTTTTTCGGAATCCATTTCCGCGAGCGCCGCGCAGACGCCTTTTGAGGCGCTTGCATAGAAATCTCTGCCCGCTGGGGAACGCGCGGCAAGGAGACGGTTTAGAACTATTATTTTGTCGGAGTTTACCATGCTTTTTGCGCCTTAAAACAAGTTTGGCTGAATGTCTGAGCCGGCATTCGAGTATTTTAATAGCCATGGAAGGTCTACTTCCTCAAACCCGTCAAGCCCGCAGATTCTTATTAGCACAAGAGCCGCTGCCAATGCGTCGAAAAGCGCGCAATGCCATTTTCGCCTGCGTTCGGGGCAAAATTTTATTGCTTCTGCCTCAAGCCGTTCGCAAAGGTTTAGAGATGTTATTGCGTCTGGAAGCTTGGCTGATTCTAGCGCGGGAAAAATATTTTTTAACAGTGCGCACGTATCAATCCAGGGTGCCCAAGATGCGGAGCTATCTCCTGAAACCGGGTTTTCAACCATTCCGGGCGAGGGCAGGGTGTCCCGCAGAAGAGCGTCCTCGACCGACGCGTTGTGGGAGCAGAAAATTCCGCGCTTTCTTGCGGCGCAAAACAAGTCCATTGAATCTTGAAAAGGCGGGCTTGATTGCGCAAGGGCGTTGTCTATGCCGAAAAATTTTGCGTCTCGCGGCGGAATTTTTGCGCGCGGCGCGCATATGCGCGTATGCGCCGAAACTATTTCTCCGCCGGAAATCTCGACAATTCCGTATTCAACTACGCCAATTTTTTTCGAGCCTTCGAAATCGATAGAGAATATCGGAATTTCTATATTTTTCATCTTGCGCATGCGTGTAAACGTTTTAGATATTACGCCTATGGATATTGAAAGTTTCAAGATTTTTATTAACCAATTGGCGGACTTGAGCGGAGAATATATAGCTTCAGCATTTGGCAAGCGCCACAGCATAGATTTCAAGAAGGACAATTCTCCCGTAACCGAAGTCGATAGAAACGTGGAGGCGATGATCAGGGAGGCTATATCAAAAAAATTTCCCGAACACGGAATCATAGGCGAGGAATTCGGCAATATAAACGAGTCTTCCGAATTCCAATGGGTCTTGGACCCGATAGACGGGACAAAATCTTTCATATCCTCAGTTCCGCTTTTCGGGACGCTAATAGGTTTGACTTACAGAAACAAACCCATACTTGGCCTGATAAACCAGCCTATATTAAAAGAGAGAATAGTGGGCGACTGCCAATCGTGCCTTTTTAACGGCAAGCCCGTAACGCCCTCGAAAAAAAACGATTTGGACGGAATTACCCTTTTAACTTCCGACTCTCGGCATTGTTCCAATTTGAGAACCGAAAAAGGCTGGAGAGAACTCGAGAACCGCGCTGCGATTGCCCGCACATGGGGCGATTGCTACGGATATATGCTTCTTTGCCGCGGTTGCGCGCATGTTATGTGCGACGCCGTATTGGAGGTTTGGGATTTTACAGCCCTGTTGCCCGCATTGCAAGGCGCCGGCGTTGCATATTCCGACTGGCGCGGCGGAACGAATTTTGGGCACGACGGCGGATTGGTAGCCTCTTGCACGCCTGAGCTTCATGCAAAAGTATTGGAAGTGTTAAACGTATGAGGCTTGCGCAAAGTTGTATAAGCGATACAAGCTACATAAGCGACATAGGGTCTACATCCAAAATGTCGTCGACGTCTTCGTCAATGGGAAATTCTTTTTTGAGGCTTAAAATAGCGGCGACAACCGGTTTTACCGACGGGCAAAAATACCATATGTGCCATCTGTAAAAGTCCTCTAATTTTTCCAGCGGAGCCGGGGCTGGGCCTCTGATTTGGCATATGTTTTCAAGTTTCTTTTCAGCCGCGCGCGCAAATTGCTCCGTATAAAACGCCAATTTCTGCTCGCTTCTTGAGCGGAATATTTGGCGGATCAACCGCATCGCTGGCGGATAGGAAAATTCTGTGCGGTTGCGCAATTCCTCCTCCAAGAACGAATTCATATCGTCGCGCTTTGCGTATTGGATGGGGGCGGCTTCCGGCTTTAAAGTTTGTATGACGACTTCTCCGTTTCCGTCGCCTCTGCCAGCGCGCCCGGCGACTTGGACTATCAATTGGTAGGTCTTTTCAGCTGCGCGGAAATCGGGCATATGCAGGCTTATGTCGGCGTCTATGATTCCTACGAGCGTTACGCGCGGAAAGTCCAGGCCTTTGGCAATCATTTGCGTGCCAATTAGAATATCCAATTTGCCGGCTCTAAAATCTCCGAGCACTTTGCGGTAGTTGTCGCGGCGGTTCATTGCGTCTCTGTCCATTCTGCCTATTCTTGCCGCCGGAAATATTTGCGATACGATGTCTTCTACTTTTTGCGTTCCGTGCCCGCGCCATTTGGCTTTTTCAGAGCCGCACTTTCGGCACCGCGCTGGCGCCTTTGCCGTGTATCCGCACAAATGGCATTTTACAATATCTTCGCGCTTGTGCCAAGTCAGGCTTATTGAGCAGTGCGGGCATTCTTCGGTATTGCCGCAATCTGGGCATTCGAATATTTTAGAATAACCGCGCCTGTTCAAAAATAGAATCGTCTGTTCCATATTGTCCAGGCGCTGGGCTATTTTCTCGCATAATATGCGCGAAAGAACCGTTCCAGGCTTTTCGCGTTTCATATCGGCTATAAATACGCTTGGGAGTTTTCTTCCGTCGATTCTGTTTCTTATCTCCGATAAAAAATACTTGCCGTTTTTTGCGTTGTAGAGGGTTTCAAGCGCGGGAGTTGCCGAGCCAAGAACGCATGCGCAACCGCATAGTTTTGCGCGCAAAACCGCTATGTCCCTGCCGTTGTAGCGCGGGTTTTTATCCTGTTTGTAGGCGGTGTCATGCTCTTCGTCGACGATTATAAGGCGCAGGTTTTTTACTGGAGCGAATACGCAGCTGCGGGCGCCGACCACAACGCGCGCCTCGCCGCGCGCGAGCGACCGCCATGCGTCTAGCCGCTGCCCGTCTGTCAAATTGCTGTGCCATACCACAAGCCCGCAATCGCCCAAACGGCTTCTCAGCCTTCCTACAGTTTGCGGAGTCAGGGCGATTTCAGGCACGAGAAACACGCACGAACCTCCGCTGTCTAAGACGCTTTTCATTGCGCGCATGTATACTTCCGTTTTGCCGGAGCCTGTTACGCCGTAGAGCAGGCGTGTTCTAAATTCACTGGATTTTATGTCGGAAAGTATGTCGTCAAGGGCTTTCTGCTGCTCGGAATTTAAGACGTGCGGGACGGGAGAGACGAGCTCCGCGGACGACAAGTCATCGTCGAAAGCAGACCTTACAACTTCTCTGTTTTGCTGCTTTAGAATCCCTTTTTTTACGAGCGAATCTATTGCCTGCGCGCCCACTCCGGTCATTTTTATCAAAGCGGATTTCAAAATCGGCTCTCTGTAATTTTTTAGGAAAGAGCATATTTTTGCTTGTTGCGGAGCGCGCCGGGAAAGATTTTCAAGCTCGTCGGCGTCGGGAAGTCTTGCGGCTGAGATTTCTTTCAATTCTAGCGCGCCCTTGCCGGTTCTGACGATTGACGGTATCAAGCTTTCAAAAATAGTTTGGAGCCCGCAGCCGTAATATTCCCTCATCCACAGCGAGAGTTTTATAAGGTCGTCGGTTAGGACGGGTTCCGGCTGCACTAAGGAATATATTTTTTTGAGGCTGAATTTTTCTTCGCGCTGCTGCGGTGTGCCGCATATTTCCATTACAACCCCCGTAGCCGTCGACGAGCGCAACGGGACGCGCACCATGGAGCCCCTTGATATTTTATGCTCAAGTTCGCTCGGAACAAGATAGCTTAATTCCTTGTCCATGCCGCTAAAAAGGGAAATTTTTGCTATTTTTTTGCCCATTAAATCCTAATTGTTTTTATTGGGTTCGGCTGCGTGGGTTTGCGCCAAAAGACGTTCGTTGTACAGTGCGAGCGCAGCTTTTAGAATGTCGTAGTGCAAATCGGTGTTGAGTTCTATTGAGTCGCGCAAAGAGGTTATGTCGAAAACAGTTTGGGGCAGACTGTTAAAGCGTATCGAAGTTGGGATAAACTGCTCTATAAATTTTTTAGAGTCCAGAACGGCTATAATTTCAGAATTTGTGTTGTCGAATTTTTTTAGCGGCCAATTTTCTTTTTGCGGATTTTTTATATTTTTTAGGGCTTCCAAAAGGGCTGCGCGGGAGTTTGAAACAGCTTCAAATCCTCCGGCTGCGGAAAGATAGGTCTTGTATTCGTCCCCTATTTCCAAAATTTCAAATCCGTCGGCCATTTCGGATTTGAAAGAGATTTCTTTATTTGCGGAACCTGCGGAAGCGATTTGGCAATGCTCTTTTATGTCCTTGATTGAGCGTTCTGAGGCATAAACTGAAAGCGTTGTGTTTGCGTCGATTGAATAGGCTCCGGTTCCCTTGAGTAATTGCCGGGAGTTGTAGATGTCGGGAGGAAGAAGAACAGGCTGCGCGGAAAATATTTTGCACTCCTCGGATGTTTTTGCAGACGGGTTTATTTTTGAGAGTATTGTAATGGCGGAGTCTTGGGGAATAAAGCGCGATTCGTCAAATGTCTTATCGCGGCAGGGCATTGAATTGAAGAATTTTGCGAACGGGCTTTTGGGCTCCGCCTTTAATTTGCATTTAAGGTTTACCGATTCTCCGCTTATTCTCACGGAAACTTTTATTGATTCGGCTTGGTTGAATAAGTCTTCAAAACTTTTAAATTCTTCGGGAAAATTACAGTCCGGATAGAGCGTTATTGAAAAGTCGGCTATCTCGATTTGCCGAGCGGTTTTAACTGCGTATTCCCAATAGTCTTTTATGTCTTCGCCTTCGGGGAAGGCGTCGCCGATAATAATCCAGCTGTCGGCGCGCATATGCGGCATTTTCATTTTTTTTGCGTATTGCGACACTGCTGCTGATTCGTCGGCGCGCACGGCGGCAACGCGAAAAAATTTGCCGTTTTTTTCGTAATATAAAACCGCCGCGCAATCGTTTTTTGAAACTCCTTCGAAGAACGGATATCCGAACGGGGCGAGCGTCAGGGCGGCTATCATTTCAACTTTTGGGTCTGGATAGGTTTTTCGCAGGGCTAAGCCCAGTTTAGAGAAAAGTTTTTGTGGCGGACATGTTTTTATTATAGCGCAAGGATGTCCGGCGGCTTTTGAGTCGCCGGACAAATCCGCGGGGTACGCGCATAGGCACGACAAAAATAAAATTATAGCCGCAATTTTCTTCATATTGGTTAAACTTCCTTTTTAGGGTCGGCTATGTCTCTCAATACGTCGCCAAGCAGGTTAAAAGCAAGCACTGTTGCAAATATCGCAAATCCCGGGCTTAAAAGCCACCAAAATCCCAGCATTAAGACTTTTGTGTCGTTCTGCGCCTGGGCGAGCATAAGCCCCCACGAGGCAGACGG
>CALXLN010000104.1 GCA_944389215.1 uncultured Opitutales bacterium | reverse complement strand
TGAAAAGAGAAATACATTGTTGGATTTATAAAAAAATCCATTCGCAAGGGGAAAGGGTCTGCCGAACGCCCCTGTTACTCTAAATAAATTCCTTGATAAATAACCTTATTGTAACTTTGGGGAAATTATTCCACTACTATTACAAAAAACTTCATAAGTTTAGCGTTCTTTCCAGTCTCAGAATAATAGCAATTCAATATCTGCGGTTTAGACTGCTCAAGAAAAACAATACTATTAAATTTCGCCGTATTCAGAGATGGAAGAATTGTTTTTGTTGGTGTATCAAACTCTATAAATCCTAAAAGCCAGAATATATAAATCAAGTTCAATGGCAATTTCTCCATTCTTTTTTAAGTTTCTAAAATATGCGGAAAGTTCTATTCCTAACTTTGGCAAATTCTTTGGCAATTCTGCCGAGTTTTCAGATAAATTCCCGCTTCCCGGAACTTTTTGCAAAAAGCTTTCTTTTGAAAATTTAACTCTCTGATTATCGGAAATATCAAATGAAAAAATAACACTACTGCCAAGACGATCTACAACATCTTGCGATGTCGAGTTGATCTCCTTTTGAAATTCATCAATGTTTGGAGAGCAAAGATAAATCTTTACGCTGTAATTTTGTGCAGATAGGCTGTAGCAGAAGGAAAGTGTAATCAAGAAAAATGTAAGTGCTTTTATGTTCCTACAATTATTTTGTTCTAATCTTCGATATTTACGATTATGGATTAATTGTTAATAATCATCAAAGAAATAATTAAATACATAAGGAATATATACACCCCAAAAGAATCGCGAAACTGTCTTCGCTATTTTCTTTCAGATAAAGGGGCTATTTAAAGTTAGTCAGGTGGAAATAACAAGAAACTGATGCAACTAATCAAACTGAACGTTCTGGGTAAAGCTTTGTAGTGCTTTCTGTTTTCTACATAAATGAATAGTGCCATACAAGAGATATAGAATGCAAAATTTATCCATGCGTACAATAATAACATTCATAAAATAACGCAAGCGCTTATGATTAAGTATGTAAAAAAAGCACTTGACATTGCTGTGCAATAATTATGCAATCATTAATAAGTTTATAAGTTTCTAATCTGTAAGAGATAAATATGAAAGAGATTCTAACAATCGGCATAAGTTTTTTTTACTTTGCGACAATTCTTTCCGCGCAAGAATGGCAGTATCCGGGTGAAAGCGGCGGAGGCTACTCCTACGATACAAACAGTGTCTATACGGATAGTCGTGGTTTCACTATCTTTGAAAACAATACTTGGGATGGACTTGACTATTCCGGAAAAACTTCGGGTGTTGATGCCAAAGACAGCAGTGGCAGAAATCCTATAAAATACCCCGGATCATTGGCGTTTTCAGCCCTATCTATTGTAAATTCTACGGTAAAAAACAGTAATTTTTCTAATAGTACTTATTTTGCAAGTTCAAATTATTCAAACCTAAGCACATTTCTTTCATACGGCGATTCCGTCTTGGAGAATGTAGATTTTTCAGGCTCCAAGTTCTCGCATAAAGCCGAAAATCCAAGTGGGTATCAATTCATAACAGTTAACCTATTAGGAACTGTAAAAAACCTAAACCTATCCAACGTCGAGATAAGTGAGAATACCGCATATAATAACGGTTGGGGTATATATGGGCTTAACCTTGGAGGCCTTGGGGGAACGGATGATGTAGCCGAGAATATAAATTTATCTTCCTCCAAGGTTAACCTTGCCTCTTTGGGAGTCGCAATAAAATTAAGCAAGGACGTAAAAAATCTCAATATGGACAATATTGAGATAAATACCCCCGAGGGTTTCGCGTTTAGTTCGAATATGAAAACAATCGACGGACTAAGCGCTAAAGACGCAAAAATTACGGTGAGAACAGACTCCCCCTATGTCTGGATTGACAGTATGAGAAACACTTTCAAGTCTACGGATTTTCGCGGAGCCACGGTGAACGGAGAATCGTTTAATAGTTCGGATATTGCAGACGCAGGAGAGAATATAAATACACTTTTGGGCAACGGCGAAATTTTCAGTAACGACATGAATAACTCCATAAACAAGGGCTTAGTACTTGGCGAAGGAGAAACTTTTACAATAACGGCGCACGAAGTTTCCGCAAAGTTGACAGTGGATTCCACACTGGCTGGTGGCACGATAAATATAGAGGACGGCGGACTCTTTGAGCTTGCGGATGGAGTAACCCTAACTCTCACAGACCAAGTAAATATTCTATTTGATGCGAACTCTATCGTAGATTCTGTAAACGACCTCGTTCTTCTTGGAGAAGACGCCACCATAGTAATGGCTGGCTATGAAAGCAACGAAGCCGCGCAGGCAGCCTTTATAAGCCTATTCCAAGATTCTGAAGGCAAGGGTGTAGATTGGTCTCCCGATAGCGTTGCCAATTTTGTTGTAGCTGGTCCCGCCATTCCCGAACCTTCCACCTATGCGGCAATATTCGGTGCCTTGGCTCTTGCTTTTGCGGCTTACCGCAGAAGAAAATAGCGCATAATAAAGATAATTTCTTAGGGCTTCTCAATTCGGGAAGCTCTTTTTTGTTTGCCAGTTCATTCGGTTGCCTTGGCGCGCGGCAAAAATTTCCCGTCTGCTTTCCGTGTCAGCGGAAATAAAATTACACGTTCGTATAGAAACTTATTGACATTTATTGTACAAACGTAATAGAGTTAGCACAGGATGAAGAAAGAGCTCTTTCGAAGAGTGGCAACATCCAGAGGAAGGCGACACATCATGAATAGAAAGACACATTTAGCCATACTAACTTTTGCGGCGCTGGCGGGCCAGCCGCTCCATGCGGACAACGAAAATTACGATGCGACAAGGGTGACGAGGGATTTCATAAACATGTCCCTCGTCGATTCCTCTTGGTATAAAGCCAACGCTTCGGGCGTGAAATTCACCGGCTCAAATCTC
>CALXLN010000103.1 GCA_944389215.1 uncultured Opitutales bacterium | reverse complement strand
CCGCCCTTCAGCGCAGCTTGGCCCTCGAGAAAAACAATATCGCAATTTTAGTTGGAACAACTCCGTCAAAGTTGAACATAAAAATCGAGCCATTGGGCGAGGTTTTACCAAAGCTTCCCGCGGCTGTCCCCTCGCAGCTGCTTGAGCGCCGCCCAGACATAGCCGCAGCCGAGCGCGCCGTCTACGCAGCCAACGCCAGAATCGGCGCCGCCCACGCCGGATATTTCCCGACGGTTTCTATTTCCGCAAACACCGATTTGTCCGCGAATAAAATCGAAAAACTTATAAATTCGAGCAGTTTTGCTTGGGGCATAAGCCCGCAGATATACATACCTATTTTCCAAGCGGGCAGGACTTACGCCCAGAAACAGGTTGCATTGGCCGCGCACAAAGAGACTCTTGAAAATTACAAGGCAGTGGTTTTAAACGCTATCGGAGAGGTTGAAAACGCCCTTTCAGAAATAAACAACCTCAGGGTTGAATATAAGAAGCGCATAGACGTTACAAACGCATCCTTGAAAGTCCAAGAACTAACTATAAGGCAATACGAGCTCGGATTTGTAGACTATTTCTCCGTCAGCGACGCTCAGCGCCAAGCTCTCATCGACGAACGCCAACAGCTTGCTCTCCGCGGCAGCAGGTTCCGCGCGTGCATAAACCTGATAGCGTCAATCGGCGGCGGTTGGCAGTTGAATCCCGAGGAGCAGAGAGAATCTGTGGAACCGAAGCTTGAAGACAACCTTCTGGTGTATCCCCAGTGATGTTTTGTAAATTCTAAACCGCCCTTTGCGCCTGCCGCCAAGGGCGGCATTGCAGCCTGAGATGAAATTTCTTGCACGTACAGTTTGCGCATTGCTTGTTGTCCTTTTGGGCGCGTGCGCGTCTTTGGAATCCGACAGAGTTTCCTTGAACGTTTCGACGTTCAATATGCGCTGCGATTTGGAGGGAAACAAAATCTGGAAAGGCGCATGGAATCTGCGCAAGGCAATGATAGCCCAAATGCTGCTCGAGCGCGATATGGACATAGTCGCTTCTCAAGAGCTTTACGTCCACCAGCTTGACGACCTCAAAAAAGAGCTTTCCGGAAAATACGATTTTGTTGAAACGCAGTCGCTTTTCGCCTACGATCCCAGAATTATAGACGGCAGGAACAGGCCCGCCGCCGACGATTGCGAAATCCGCATGCATAACGCAATTTGGTACAAGGCGTCCAAGTTTTCCGTGCTTGAAAAGGGATCGTTTTACCTTTCGTCCACGCCCGATAAAATGTCGTTTGGTTTTGAGCCAAACGCGCAGTGCCGCCGCTGCGTATGGGCGAAGTTCGAGGATTTGGCCTCGGGCAAGACATTTTACGTGTTTAACGTTCACGCCGATTGGGAAAACCGCAAAAGCCGCCTGGCGGCAAACGATTTGATAATGGAAAAAATAGCCGAAATCGCGGAAGGCGAAACGGTTTTTCTTGCCGGAGATTTTAACGACGAAACGTCGGAGAGCGCTAACATGTTTACGCGCTCTGGAAAGTTTTCTGATTCGCGGGAAGTTTCCAGGGCTAATCCGTCGGGACCGTACGGCACGTTTCACAATTGGGGCGCCAACGATATGAAAAATCCGGCAAACAGGCTGGATTACATATTCGTTAAAGGCGGCGTTAAGGTGCTTTCGTACGAAGTCTTGGGCGATTCGTACGGCGCTGCATATCCTTCTGACCACTATCCGGTTTTTATAAAGGCGGAAATTAGGTAATAGCGCGTTTTCCTGGCACCCGCCTGGGTAGGGATGTTCGTTTCGCGCGCGCGGCTTTATTGAGGCTTTAATGTTTTTGCAGCTGCTTTTTTTTAGGCGAACGGAATTTCAGTATTGTCCCGGCGCAAGTTTTGCAAAACACAAGCGGGGTAAAAAGTTTTATCCGGAAACCTTGGAAGGCGCGCGTTGCCCATGCGTTTTTAGCGTCTTGCGCGCCTTAAAATTTTTTTTGCGCGGCAAAGCTTGAAAATCCGCCGCTTGGAAGGCTGGTTTTTATTCGGGCGACCCGTCGTCTGAAAAAAGCGATGGCGACAGAAGAAAATTCAACGTCCATATTCCGTATTCGTCCGCCGGGGAAGGCGGCTCCACCAGCGTAAGCGCAGCCAAGGCGCATTTCCTAAAAACGGTCTTTCCGCCTTCCTTTTGTCCGTATAAGATAAGGTCGCACAGGTTTTCGAGAACCGGATTGTGCGACACTATAACAAGGTCTCCGCCGAAGCAGGATATTGACGCTATCATTCGCGCGGCTTCGTGCGGGTTGTCGTTGGGAGTTATGTTTGCCGTTTCGGAGAGAGGGGCGCTTAATTGCATTTGCTCTTTGAAAATCTGCGCGGTCTCAAGCGCGCGCAAATACGGGCTGTGCCATATTTGAACGACATTTTCAAAGTTGCTTTTGTCCAGATAGCGGCAGAGCTTTTTTACTTGATTCCTGCCTTTTTGAGTAAGGATTCGTTCGCTGTCGGGCCATATATCGTTGGCTTGGGCGTGTCGTAAAAGGAAGAGTCTCATCTTTTTCCATTTAGAATATTTTGCGCTAAATTGTCAAACAGTTTTGGAGTAGCGTATGTTGTCGGACAGCCTTCCGTCGAAGAGCATGGCTATGTTGCGCAAAAACAGCCTGCCGGTTTTTGTAACTTCAAATCCGTCGTCGCGCATTTCCACGAGGCCGTCGCCGCGCATTATTTCCAAATGCGGAAACGCTTCCTTGAACTTGGTTTTAAAATCCACGCCGTAGCGGTTGTAGAATACTTTCAGAGAGCACATTATGTCCATTATTATTCCGCGTCGGAGTATGTCTTCGCCGTCCAAAATTATTCCGCGCTCTATGGGCAAGATTCCGTCGCGCAGGGATTTCTCGTAGAGCGGCATGGACTTGAAATTTTGGCGGTAGGATATTTTTGTCTCGGATATGGAAGTGAGTCCGACGGCGAATGTGTCGAGCCCGGCGTGCGTCGAATAGCCCTGAAAATTGCGGTGCAATGTTCCGTTGCGGCGCGCCTGCATAAGCGGATCTGAAGGCTTCGCAAAGTGGTCTAGCCCGACAAATTCAAAGCCGTTTTCCTCAAAGGCCCGTTTTGCGGAAAGGAATATTTCGACCTTTTCGTCGGAATTTGGCAGGGGATTCTTTTCGAGATTTTTTTGGGATGGCTTCATCCACGGCACGTGCGCGTATCCGAAGAGCGCTATGCGCGTTGGCGCAAGTGCGAGCGTGTCGGATATGGTTTTGGCAAAAGTTTGCGGAGTTTGCAGGGGAAGACCGTAAATGAGGTCGCAGTTTATGTTTTCTATTCCCGCCCCGCGCAGCCATTCAAACGCGGCTTCGTTCATGGATTGCGGCTGGAGTCTGTGGATTGCCTCCTGGGTGGATTTGTTTGTGTCCTGTATTCCCACGGATGCGCGGTTTACGCCGATTCTTGCAAAGGCTTGCACTTTTTCCCGCGTCAGTGTCCGCGGATCTAACTCCGCGGAAAATTCGCAGTTTTCGGATATTGAAAAATATTTGTTTATAATTTCCCCCAAGCGCAGAATTTGTTCGCATTCCAGAAAATTGGGAGTCCCCCCGCCAAAATGGATTTGTTCCAGCTTGCGTTTCGATAGCCCGTTGTCGCGCCACAATTCGAGTTCCGCCTTTAGCAGGTCCAGGTACGCGTCGACTTGCGCGGGATTGCTGCACACGCTCGATGTGCACCCGCAAAACCAGCATAGGCTTTTGCAAAACGGAATGTGTATGTAAAGCGACAGCGGTGCGTTGTGCCGAACGGCGTAATTTGAAAGCAAATTTTTGTCGGTTTCCGCGGAGAAGTGCGGCGCGGTGGGATATGATGTGTACCGCGGCCCGTTGGTCGCGTATTTTGAAATGAGGTTTTTCAGGTTTTCCATATCAAGCTTTGAAATTTTTTACGGTTTCGCAGAGAGCTTCGACGTTTTCAAGTTTTGCGTCGGGGAGTATTCCGTGCCCCAGGTTGAAAATATGGCCTCCGTATGGCAGCATTCCGGAAATTATTTCCGAAACCTTTTGCGCAACTTCTTCTGGAGTTTCTTCCGACAGCGCTGACGGGGAAAGATTGCCCTGAAGGCAAAAGCTCCCGCCGAAATTATTGCGCACTGCGGATAGGTTTACGGACGAATCAAGGGAATATGCGTCGGCGCCGAGGCTTGCTACGTCTCCGAAGCGTTTTGACATGGCATTGGCAAACACAATCGACTTTGTTTTGCCTTTCAGTTTTTCCAATATTGGCTTAATCCATTTTCCGGATAGCTCGCCGTAATTTTCGCCCGCCGCCGCGGCATGGGAGTCGAAAATCTGGAACGCGTCTATTCCGCAATCCGCCTGCATTTGTGCGTATTCGGATATCGCGCGCGCCAAAGCCGACAGCAATCTTTTAAGCAAATCGGGGGCGTTGAGTATGAATTCTTTGAAGCGCGGGAAGTCTGCGGAGCTTTCGCCTTCTATCATGTATGCGGCTATTGTAAACGGGGAACCCGCAAAGCCTAGCACGGCGTTATTCGGAAGCTCTCTGCGCAGCATTGAGAGGTTTTCTGCAACGTAGGAAAGGCGTTCGCGCAGGCGTGGGATGTTTTTTTCAATGTCGGATACGTCGGATTCGCTTTCGATTCTCCCGCGCATGAGTATGCCGCCGGATTCTTTAAAATCGTAAGGAAGTCCGAGCGCTTCGGACACAACAAGTATGTCGGAAAACAAAATCGAACAGTCGAACCCGAATCTGCGCATGGGCTGAAGCGCGGCTTCGACGCCCAGTTCCGGCGTTTTTACAATTTCCAAAAAAGGGTACTTTGCCTTAAGAGCGCGGTATTCCGGCAAATATCTTCCCGCCTGGCGCATAATCCAAAAGGGCGGTCTCGCGGTTTTTGCGCCTTCAAATACGGATAAAAAGAGTTCTCTTGAATTCATGGTTCTTTAATTTGTTTTGCTCTTGAATTTGCCGAATTTTTTTAGGATGGAATTTGTTGCGGCGTCGAGCCTGTTGAATTTCATAAGCTTTAGTGCGCAGAAATAAAGTGCGGCGGCGGCCGGTATTACGATTGCGCATGCCGCCAGGGCCGCCGACTTTTCGTCTTCGATAAAATCCGGAAGCACCGACTTTGCCGCGAATATGAAAACGCCCATAACGGCGGATGCACCAAGGATTTTTCCGATGTCCCGCGCGGTGTTGAAGTTTCCGTAAAAGCTCTTGATTTTTCTGTCGAGAAGAACTGATTGCACAGCGGCGGCTATAACGTTTGCCGCCGCCAGACCCGCCGCCCCGAATTTATTCATGAGCAAGAGCGACGCTGCAAAGTTAACGGCAAAAGACACCGCCGACGTTTTTACCGGCGTCTTCATATCCTGCATTGCGTGGAATCCGCGCGTGGCGAATCCTACGAGCGCGAACGCCGGCAATCCCAGTATGCTCACTGTAAGCACCGGAACGCAAAGCCGCACGTCGCTGGCGCCGAACATTCCCCACTGGAACAGAAGCGATATTATTTCTCCGCCCAGCAGCGCTATTCCGACTGTCGCGGGAATAGAGATGCACATTGTGAAAACGAATCCGTCCGCGTATTCCGCTTTAAAAGACTCTAATTTTTCAGGAGAGTTGAGTTTTGAAAGTTTAGGGAAATAAACGGTGGCTATTGCAACTGCAAAAACTCCGAGCGGGAATTCCAGAATTCTTCCCGACAGGTAGACGGCGGGCAGGGCGGCGTCGTTTATAAAAAGCGCCAATATTTTTGAGACAAAAATATTGAGCTGGATTATCGCCGCTCCCGCTAGGGCTGGCAAAAAAAGCTTGTAGAGGTCGCCCAGCGCGTCCGATTTTCCTAAGTTCGGGCAAAATCTCCAGCCTTTTCTGCGCAGCCAATACGCCGGCAGCGCCGCTTGGAGAATTCCCCCCACTATCCACGCCGCGCACATTGAATAAGCCAAAGCCGTCTTATTTTCGCCGAACGCCCAAACGCCGGCGAATAGTCCGCCTATAATAGAAATATTCAAAAGCATTGGCCCGACAGACGGAACCCCGAAAGAGCCCAAAACGTTCAAAGCCGCCGAAAAAACCGCCGCAATGCATATCAAAAGCATGTAAGGCAGCAGGATTATCGAGAATTTGGCCCCAAGCTCAAAACGCTCCTGAAGTTCCGGACAAACGGCTATGAATATCGCGCAAATCGCGGTTCCGGCAATAACTAGCCCGGCCAGAAGAATAAATGCGCGGGTTAGGACTTTGTTCAGGAAGTCGAACGCCGCTTCTTTGCCGTCGCTGTTGAGGGCTTTTGTGAATACAGGCACGAGCGCGGAAATCAACGCTCCTTCTCCGAGCAGCCTTCTAAACAGGTTGGGAAGCGTAAAGGCAAAAGTGTACGCCGCGCTTACAGCTCCTATGCTTAAATAAGCCATCGTAGCGGCGTCCCTCAAGAGTCCGAGCACGCGCGAACCTATTGTGGCCGACGAAATTTTTGCGATGTCTTTTAATACCTTGCCCACTTTTTGCGCTTTCAAAATAAAACAGAATGTTTAGGCGCTCGCTTTTGTCAAATTAACTTGGAGTATTTTTTTAGCGCGGTTTGCAAGTTAAAGCCAGAGAGCAGGCGCTCTTTTTTAACACGGAAAATTTGCGCCCGCCCAAAGCGCCGGGAAAACCTGCATTGCGGAGGCTATCCCGCAGATTTTCTGCGCGAAAATTTCCTTTGCGCGCGAGAAAAGTTTTGCGCAACAAAAAAAAGGCAGTTCATTCCGTTTTTTGCGCTTAGCGCCTGTTTTTTGTGCTGCTGCAAGTTGATATATTTTTTCATATATCCCGCGGACACGTCCGCGGCGCCGGCTACTTGTCGTGCGATTGCGAAAGTTTGCGGTGTATGGTTCGGCGGCTTATTCCCAGAAGTTCGGCGGCTTTGCTCTTGTTTCCGTTTGCCGTTTCGAGGGCCTTTTTTATAAGTTCGGCTTCGTTTTCGCTCTTTAGCAGGGAGGAGTGTTGGGGCGCAAAGTTGCCGTCGTTCTTTTGAGGGGAGCGGCCTTTAAATTTTGCGTCCAAATCTTTGGCGTACAACTTGCGGTTGGGGCTCATAACGACTATGTTTTCGCAAAAATTGCGCAGCTCCCTGATGTTTCCGCCCCAATAATAGTTGCGCAGCACTTCAAGAGCGTCGGGCATAAGCTCGACTTCGGAAGTCTCGTTTTCAAGGGCGTAAAACTTTATGTAGCTTTTAAGCAGCGGCTCTATGTCTTCGGGGTGTTCACGCAGAGGGGGTATCTTTATTTCGACGACGTTTAATCTGTAATACAAATCCTCGCGGAATTCGTTTGAATCGGACATCTTTTTCAAGTCCCTGTTTGTCGCGCAGATTATGCGGACATCCACTGGAATGTTTTGCGAACTTCCAAGCCGTTCAAAGCTTTTAGTTTCCAGAAACCTCAACAGCTTAACTTGGGTTTGAGCGTCGATTTCCCCTATTTCGTCCAGAAAAATCGTTCCTTTGTCGGCGGCTTCAAATCTGCCGATTCTTCTTTGCGAGGCTCCTGTAAATGCGCCTTTTTCATATCCGAACAGTTCGCTTTCAAGCAAGTTTGCGGGAATCGCGGCGCAATGGACCGCAATCATGGGGGCGTCTTTGCGCGGTGAGCAATTATGTATTAAATGGGCTATTAGCTCCTTGCCCGTCCCGGTTTCTCCGGTGAGCATTACGGTGGCCTTTGAATGCGCCACTTGCCGCGCCTGTTCTATTACCCTGCGCATCACTGGACTGGAGGCTATTATGTTGTTTTCGTCCACGCTTACTCCCTTAGCTATGGCAGGCGGGGCGGGAACATGCCCTATTTCACGCAATGTTTTGGATTTTTTTTCCTCATCTTCCCGGCGCTGCTTCTCGCGTTTCAGCAAAGCTTGCTTTAAAACTTTTTCCAGCTTTTCAACGTCTACAGGTTTTGACAGAAAATCGGTCGCGCCGCGTTTCATCGCCTCAACGGCCATTTCCACGTTCCCGTATGCAGTCAACATTATGCACGCAGGCTTATACGGCAGGGACACCGCCTTGTCTATGACGCTCAATCCGGATTTCCCGGCCATTCTCAGGTCGGTTATTACGGCGTCGAAAATTTCGGCGTCTAGCATTTTTATGGCTTCGTCGGCGTTGGCGGCCGCGAAGACATCGTAATTGTCGGACAACACCGCGGCGAGTCCGTCGCGCGTGTGCTTTTCGTCGTCGACTATAAGTACGCTTTGCATTAGTCCAATGATATTAAGACAATCGTTTTGTCGGTTACAACATCAAAAAGTTCCGAAACGTCTTTATTTTTTAGCAGCACGCATCCGTGGCTGTTTGGAGTCCCTATTTTATCTTCTTGGTTGGTGCCGTGTATATATACGTAGCGTTCGTAAGTGTCTACTTCGCCGCCCGAGTTTACTCCCTCTTCAAGTCCGCGCAGGCGCATTATGCGCGCGGTTATTAGGTTTTTATTCTGCTCTTCCGGAGGCTGCTCGGAAAGAAGACCGTCCGGCTTGCGCCCCCTGAAAACGGTATCAAGCGGCTCTCCGCCTCCGATTTTGCCGTCTATTATGTGCAGGCCTGTCGGCGTGCCCAGAGAATTTTTCAGGCAGGACGGCGGTTTGCGGGACGTGGAAACCGGATAAATTTTTTTCAATGCTCCGCCGGAAAAAAGAAAAAGTTTTTGCTCGCCAATCGACACATAAATCAAATAATGCGTCGGTATTATTTTTAGGCCTAGACAGGCTTTTAATATTTTATCATAAATTTTCATAGGAATCAAATGGGCAAGAAATATAAAGTCGGCATTGTTGGCGCCACCGGAGCGGTAGGCGGAGAACTAGTGGATTTGCTGTTTTCCAGAAACTTTCCGATGGAGTCTCTGACACTCCTCGCGTCTTCGCGCTCCGCAGGCAAGGAAATTAAATATAAAGATAAAACATTTATCGTACAGGAAGCCAAGCCTGAAAGTTTTGAAAATCTCGACATAGCGATTTTTTCCGCGGGCGGAACGCCGTCGAAAGCGCTCGTGCCCGAAGCGGCAAAGCGCGGTTGCATAGCAATCGACAACAGTTCCGCGTTCAGAATGGATCCAGAAGTTCCGTTAATTGTGCCCGAAGTGAATCCGCACGCTGTTAAGGCGCACAAGAATATAATAGCCAACCCAAATTGCACAACGGCTATTTCCCTAATGGCGCTTTGTCCGCTGCACCGAGAATTCGGCCTAAAGAGATTTTTCGCGTCTACATACCAGGCGGTGTCCGGCACGGGAGTAGCCGCCATGCAGGAGCTTGACAGCCAGGTGAAGGCGTACGCGGAAAACAGGCCGCTTGAAGCCAAAGTTTATCCGTATCAGATAGCCTTCAACGTAATTCCCCATGTGGACGTATTCCTTGAAAACGGATATACAAAGGAGGAAATGAAGATGCTTAACGAGACCCGCAAGATTCTCGAACTCCCCGATGTCCAGTGTTCGACTACTTGCGTTCGCGTTCCGGTTATGCGCGCGCACAGCGTCTCCATCAACGCAGAATTTGAAAAGCCCGTTTCCGTGGAACGGGCAAGGGAGGCTATTGCAAACTTTTCAGGTGCGGAATTGAACGACGATGTTGAAAATAAAAAGTATCCGATGCCCGTATTCTATCAAAAAAAGGTCAAATGCGGTGTCGGAAGAATACGCAAAGATTTGGTTTTTGACAACGGACTCGCTTTTTGGGTGTCGGGCGACCAACTGTGGAAAGGTGCGGCGTTGAATGCAGTTCAGATTGCCGAACTTATTGCTTCTGAGGATAATAAATAATTTTACGTAAGCGTTCTTTTGTTGTGTTATAAAAAGCGAAACGCAAAAATTTGTATTCTTAGAATAATAATTTAAAAATTAAGGAAAAATAGTCTTTACAAAATCAAAATTAAAATTACTCTCAATCCCCAATCAATATATGAATATGAAAAAACTATTAATCGTCGCAGTCTCTTTGCTTTTGGCAGGCGCGTCAGCGTTTGCGTGGAGCAAGAAAAGTGAAAATACGGGCAATTTGGGTCGCATGTACATCAGCATTTCGGGTGCTGTTGATTCCAGCAAAGCAGACTTGAAAGTCCCAACAAACATCGCTCCTGTCGGCGGTGATATGAAGTCAACCCCAACCGGCGCTTACGGCCAGTTCATGATTAACGCGCCGATATTTAAACCCGGTATCAACGCTTTCCGCAATATTAAATGGGCGGGCGTTGACGGACAGATTTTCTTTAATTACGACTATTCTGGCGATTATAAAGCTTCTTGGACTTCCGGCGGCGCAAAAACTGCTACAATTTCAAGGTCGCAATATGGTATTTTTGCAGGCCTTACCCCATATCTTAACTTTGAGACGGGGCTCCCCTTCCTCAAAGCGGTAAAGCCTTTTGCAAACGGTTATGCCGGATATTTGTGGTCCGATTATGATGCGACAATCGCGGGTGCGGATTTCAGCACTAACAGCAACTATTTTGCGTACGGTGTAGGAGCCGGCGTTGAATTTGTTATTCTTGACGAACTTTCCTTTACTCCCATGTGGCAGTGGAATGGCAATGCCGAAAGCGGCATTCCATGCTATCAGACTGTCAGCGCGGAACTCGCGTATTGGATGACCGACCAGTTCTGCGTAAGCTTGTTCTGGATTCATAACTTTGGCGGAGAATACGGAGTCGGTTCCGGTTCTTCCAACTATTCTCTTGATATAAAACACGGCGACATCATTGGCGCGAAGTTTAAAATTGGTTTTCTGCGCTAATTAGAAAATTTAGCGACGATAGAAAGGCCGGTTTGCAAACCGGTCTTTTTTTGTTTTTAGACAAAGTTGTCCCCGAAGGAAACTGTTTTTCACGGATGCGTATCCGGCGCGGACAATAGCTTATTTTTTTTATGAAGGATTTTAATGTTAGCGTTGTTTGATTGTTTAACGCTCTCGCGCCGCTGCCAAGAAAATTCTTCTTGTTTAATACTGCTTTTTAGAGCTTAAAAAATCCGTTTTCCCAAGTAGTCGGTTGGATTAAACGTTTAGAAAAATTTAACTATTTTGATATTTGTCTCTGAAAAATTTTTTTATATTTGAATGTAAAAAATTAGCCCGTACTTTATCGGCAATAAAACCATGGAAAACTATCTTGATTTTGTAAAAGGATTCGAAGACTTGATAAGGCGCGCCGCAAATGTGAAAACCGGCTGGGCTGGCGCTAAGAACTCTTTCGATTGCAGCGAGAAAAAATCTGAATTGGGCGGATGTTCGTCATGCCAAAAGCGGGTTTTGATATTTGCGCCGCATCCCGACGACGAGTCCATGATAGGAGCTTTGGCAATACGCCTAAAAAAGGAATGCGGATTTGAAGTTGTAAACGCGGCTGTTACACTAGGTTCAAACAAAGAGCGCCGAGAAGGGCGCAGATCCGAGCTTCAAGCAGCCTGCAATTTTTTGGATTGGCGGTTAATCATATGCGGGCAAGACGGATTTGACGACATAAAGCCAGATACGAAAACTAGAAATCCGCAACATTGGAAAAATTGCGTGAAAGATATTGCCGAAATTATAAAGCGCGAAAATCCTGCCGTAATCTTGGCTCCCCACTGCGGCGATTGGAATAAAACGCACATAGGAACCGGTCTCTTAGTTGCCGATGCTCTCGCGGAAACCGGAGTGGATTTTAAAGGAATTTTGGCGCAGACTGAATATTGGGGTGCGATGTCCGAAGCCAACCTTATGATAGAGGTGGATTGTGAAACTTTGGCTGAGCAAATAACGGCTGTTTCATGCCATGCAAAAGAGGTTGAGCGCAACGATTACCACTTGCGCCTTCCGTCGTGGATGAGCGACAACGTCCGCAGAGGCGGCGAAATTGTCGGAGGCCAGGGCGCGCATGCTCCGTCGTTCGCCTTCGGGGTAATTTACAATATTTTGACTTTTAAAGACGGGCAGTGGCGCGGAGCGTTCAAGGGCGGGACTTTCATATCCAAAGAGGAAAGCATATCGAAAATATTCAGGTGAGCGCATGAGAATTTATATAGAGAAAAACCCCGAAGACGCCTCGCAAAAAGCGGCAAAGCTAGTAATAGGTCTTTTAAAATCCAAGCCGGACGCCGTATTGGGATTGGCAACAGGCGGAACGCCGGTGCGCCTGTATCGCGAACTTATAAATGCCAATGCGCGCGGGGAAATTTCGTTTAAATCGGTTGAGACGTTTAATCTTGACGAATATGTCGGTTTGTCGCCCCGCGATAAAAATTCCTATCGCAGATTTATGGACGAAAATCTATTTAATCTAATAGATATAGACAAAAGCAAAACCCACGTGCTCGACGGAACTGCTTCGGATATTGCCGCGGCTTGCGCGGATTTTGAAAAATCCATTGCGCTTGCCGGAGGAATTGATTTGCAGATATTGGGACTGGGGTCCGACGGGCATATAGGTTTCAACGAACCCGGATCGAGCTTTGACTCCAGAACGCGATTGGAATATTTGACTGAGAAAACTATAGTCGACAACGCGCGATTTTTTGACGGCGACAAATCCAAAGTTCCGACTAGCGCTATAACAATGGGTATCGCCACAATTATGGAGGCTGGGAAAATAGCGCTCCTGGCTTTCGGAGGGAAAAAATCAGACGCCGTAAAAGCCATGGTTGAAGGGGATGTGGACGAGTCGGTTCCCGCTTCCGTTTTGCGCAAGCATCCAGATGTCTCCATATTTTTGGACACAGCTGCAGCTTCAAAATTAAGTCCGGACATATATCGAGAAATTTTGTCTGCCCCAAGAGATTAAAACCTCAAAAATTTGCGGTTCTGCCGTGGGGCTCCTTGTCTTTTACAAGGCGTCTTTGCGCGGGGAGATTGCGGATTTTTATTGCGCCGCGCGCAAAAAATTTTTTTTGCGGTGGGGGAAAACTACGGTCGGCGACAGAATAATGGACTATTGTAGTAGTATTTAAGCATGGACGCATTTAGGCAAATTGTTTCGCCTAGGTAAAAATATCGGTTTTACGCAAAATTTTGCGGTACGGATTTAATAAATTGCCAGAGAAATGCAGAACTTGAGTTTTGGCGGGATTTAACTTTTACAGCGGCTTGCATTTCGCGTTTTTTTGCGGCATTCCGATATTTGCGGTAGGCTTATTCTTTTGGATTTGCGCCAGCCCCGATGTTTGTTGGGATTGTTTTTGGAAAGTGGAAGTTTTTGTCTGCTAATTCCATTCGCATATAAAAGCAAGAGGCGCGGCCGTGCGGGTTTTCAATCTTGCCGAGTTTACCGCCGGCGTTTCGGATGGATTTTTTTCGCCAAAACAAAACCCCGCGGAGATATTCGCATCTTCAAAACCGCGCGGTATTGTGTTTGCATTTTTGACGTAGGCGGATTTTTATTGATAAAAAAGGGCGGCAACCGTAAAAATTTGCCGCCTTTGTCAAAAGTTTTTCCGCTTATTTTATTTGGCAAAACGCTTTGCAAACTCCACGTGTATATTGTCGAAAGAGCCGTTGCTGAAGAAAACGCATAAAGTTTTTTGTGTTGCGTCTATGTCGCTTGCCAACGCTTCGAGAAGTTCTCTATTTGATACAAAAGCCCTTATTTTCTCCGGATTGCGCGCGGCTAGGGCGCTAGTATCCATACGGCGCGACGGATCCACTTTCTTTGCGTTTACGGCGCCAACATACGCAGCGTCGGCAAGTGATAGTGCGTCGGCAAACCGATCCTGAAAAATATTGGTTCTAGCGGTGTTGCTTCTGGGCTCAAAGCAAGCTATCAGTTTAAAGCCTGGATATTTTTGCCTTAGCGATTCTATCGTGAGTTTCAGTGCGGTTGGATGGTGTCCGAAATCTTCTATAGCCTTCAGATTTGGAGTATCCAAAATTATTTCTTGGCGGCGCTTTACTCCGCGAAAATCGGAGAGTGAAGCTATGTCGATATCAAGCGGGTCCTTGCCGAGAATTTCCGCCGCTCCAACAACTGCCATCGCCGCGTTGCGGGCGTTATACAGGCCGGGCAGTCCCCATGTAACGGATTTGCGCTTGCCGTTATGCTCAATAGTAAAAGATGACGAATTTTGAGACTGCGAGAAATCCGATATTTTTACGTCGCACGAGTCGGAAGTCCCGACTTTTATTCTGCGCGTCCACGGGGTGTCTTCAAGTGTGGCAATATTGGGGTCGTCTCCATTTTCTACAATGAGTCCCAGCGGCGACACTATTCTTCTTACGTGGGTAAAAGTTCTTTTTACGTCGATTAAATCGCGGAAAATATCGGCGTGGTCAAACTCCATATTGTTTATTAAGAGAACATGCGGGCGGTAATGCAGAAATTTGCTGCGCTTGTCGAAAAAAGCCGTGTCGTATTCGTCGCCTTCTATCACAAACGGAGCTTGCGCTCCGCCGAGATTTGAGCCGCCTTCAGGCAAATCGGCGGGAATTCCGCCTATGAGCCAACCGGCGTCGATTCCGTTGGCGCGCAAAAGATAAGCGGCAAGGCAAGTTGTTGTGGTCTTGCCATGGGTTCCGCTGATGACAAGGGACTTGCGTTTGCCAATCAGTTCCTTGCCTATAAGTTCCGAAAGGCTTGTGTATTCGTATTTGCGGTCGGCCAGAACAAATTCAAGCTCCGGGTTCATGCGGCTAATAGCGTTTCCTACCACGACCATATCGGGCGCAAACTCTTCGATGCGCTCAGGATTCCAGCCCTCTTGCGCGTCTATTCCGGCGTTTGAAAGGGCGCTTTTCATGGGGTCGTACATTCCTGTGTCGCTTCCGCGGACATCGTGCCCGAGGCGTTTCATAAGTATGGCGACATTTCCCGTGGCTGTGCCGCATATTCCAATAAAAAATATTTTCATTGGGCGTTCTTACTTTAGGAATTTATCGAATATATCGATAGCGTCGGTCCAAGACTGCATTCTTTCGGCTCCTATTGGATGAGTGTTCCAGAAGGCATGGTTTGAGCTGTCGTAATAGGTTATCGGACATTCCAAATTGAATTCTTTGTATTTTTTCTGAAGGTTTTGGGATTCGGAAATCGGGACGGTCTTGTCGCCTTTTGAGTGCAATATGTGCATAGGGGCAGATTTTGGGCTTACATACATTACGGGCGAGGCTTTCCTTGCGCGCTCTTTTGCGTTTGGCGAGTCCTTAAAAATTCTGGAGAAACGCTCTGCGCTTGAATACAAATCGGTAACCGGAGCCATCGGAATTGCCGCTTGAATATTCGGATCAGTCCCGTCGGAGAATACTTTTTTGCATATTTCAGACTCTTGCGCGGTCGCCAGCATAGCAGTTAAATGTCCTCCCGCTGAACCGCCTATTACTCCTATTTTTTCGGGATTTCCTCCGAAACTTGCCGCGTTTTGCTTAAGCCATTTAAGCGCCAGCCAGCAGTCTTCAACGCAATCCTCTAATTCGTACTCCGGAAGAAGCCGGTAGGATATGCACGCGACAACATATCCGCGCGAGGCCGCGTATGCGGCAAACATGGCAAATTTCTTTTCGTTGCCCATTGCCCATCCGCCGCCGTGTATCATAAGAATGCACGGAACGGGCTTATAGCCCGGCTTTTCAAAATTTTTAGGATAGTAAACGTCTAATTTTACGTCAGGATCGGCACATGACTGATTGTATTTTACGCCTTCTTTGCAGAGCACGTTCCACGGGCAGTCAAACGTAACAGTCAATTGGTTCCCCATTCTGTGCGGGCTTCTTTTTATATCGGCGAGCGCCGAGACAGATATGGCGAGAGTTAGAATTATCGACAATATTTTTTTCATAATCGGATAAATGGATTTACCGTATAATTTGCAAATTCCAGACGTTTTTCAACAAAAATGAAATTATTCTTGAGAAACTTTCGGCGTATTGCGATTATCCAACCAGACGGAGATTGGCGCTGCGACTTAAAAAACGAAATTCCGAAAAACGCGAAAGCTTCGCGGTATGGAGCGGTTGAAGTTTAATTGAAACCGCGCATTGGATTATTTGTCTGCGTCAGATTCCGCCTGCAAATTTTTCAACAATAAAACATTTTCAGCGGAATGGTTGCGTTCAAATGAAAAAGACTCCCCCAGAAATCAGAATTTTATCCGAAGACGTCGCCAACAAAATAGCCGCGGGCGAGGTCGTGGAGCGTCCGGCTGCCGTGGCTAAAGAGCTCTTGGAAAATTCGATTGACGCCGGAGCCACGCGCATAGACATAGAATTTAAGAACGGCGGCAAAAGTTTCGTAAAAGTCATGGACGACGGCTGCGGAATGACCCGCGAACAAACTCTAATGAGTTTGGAGCCGCATGCAACAAGCAAGATTTCAACTCCGGAGGATTTGTTTAAAATTTCGAGTTACGGATTCCGCGGAGAGGCAATACCGTCAATAGCAAGCGTCAGCAAATTTTGTTTGAGGTCGCGTCCGGCGGAGCAGCCGGCGGGAACGCAGGTTGACATATACGCGGGAGAGGTAAAGTCGGTGCGGGAATGCGGAATGCCTGAAGGCACGGAAATAGTTGTGGAGAATTTGTTCTGCAGCGTTCCAGCCCGCAGGAAATTCCTGAAAAGCGACAACGTAGAGGCTTCTCATATTGTAAAACTTTGCCGTCTTTACGCTTTGGCTCTTCCGCATTTGGCTATTACTCTGATAGAAAATTCCCGGGTGGTGTTCAGATCTGAACGCAACTTGGGAGTCCTTGAGCGCATTGGCAGAATTTTCGGAGGCGAAATAGGTTCTAAACTTATAGAGCTTGGGGAGTGCAGGCTTGGGGACATGAAGATATGCGGGGCGATTTTAAAGCCCGGAGAATCATTTGCAACAAGCAGGAATATTTGCGCATTTATAAATGCGCGGCCGGTTGATTGCAGGGCGGTTTACTCCGCAATAAAAGAGTCTTACGCTCAGTATTTGCCTAAGGGAAGGTTCGCGGCGGCATTTTTATTTATAGAACTCAATCCTTCGGCGGTAGACGTAAATGTGCATCCTGCCAAGCGCGAAGTCCGTTTGAAAAACGAGTTTGAAGTGAGAAATTTTATAATGGATTCCGTTTCCAAAAAACTTTCCGCTTACACGCTTGCAGCAAACCGCCCTTCTTTCAAATTGGATGAATCCGAACCCGAACCGCCAATAGACGCCGCCGCTGCCGCCGCTTTGCGCCAGAGAATGCATTCAATCCCCGCGCCCGCCGTTTTTCCTCCAAAGCGGGTTTCGCCTGAAATTTCGGCGGCTCTAGACGCCTTGTGCGACAAGGGCATATTTCCAAAAAAGAAAGCCCAGCCTGACAAAGCGGACGCTTTTGCTGAATCTTCAAGCCAATCTTCCTCGTCCGGGGATTCGGATAATCCTCCGGGGCAAATTGGACGTCGCGCGGTAGAAAATGTGGAATTAAAGGAACTATCTTCTTTAGCTGAAAATGTCGCAGGCGGCAAACTTGTCCAAAATGGTTCTGCAAATATTTCCGGATGGAGGTATGTTGGATGTGTTCATAAAAAGTACGCCGTTTTTGAGACTCAGAAATCCATGGTTTTGATGTCGGTAACTTCTGCCTTAAGGCGTGTCCACTATCAAAGGGCGATGGATTCGTTGCATTCGGGGGGGGGAAGGTTTCTCAGCGCCTATTAATTCCGGCAAGCATAAAGTTCGACAGGGCCGACGCCGAGTTTTACGAAATCAATAAGAAGGCGTTTAAGATGTGCGGTTTTGACATTGAGGAATTTGGGCCGAATTTTTACCGCGTCTACGCCGCTCCCGATTGGCTGCCTTTTGGGGATTTGGAGGCGTTTGTACGCGATTTTATAGAACTTGCGCGCGACGAAAGCCGCATTTTGAAAAAGAAAGTTTTGGCTGACGAGACTTTCGCAAAAATTATCTCTTTAAAGATAAATATGAGCGGATTCGTCTGTACGGAAACTTCTGCAATATCGCTTTTAAACGAACTTTTAAAGTGTCCTGGGCATATGGCAGCCCCCGACGGAAAACCTACTTTAAAGGAAGTTTGCGACTTCTTTTAACATAAGGCGCGCGGGGGAGTTTGCCGAAGTAGATGCGCCGAGCTGCCGTAGGTGGGGGCGCCTCTTGCGGAGTATGTTGGCGTCATATGCTGGAAGAGATATGCGCCGTTTTTCTGGTGAAATGGGAGCAGCTTTTGGGGGAATAAAAACGCCGCTTATTGAGTAGAGCGGCGTTATGTGTCGGCGATATATGCGCCATTTTTAGATGCGCCGAGCTGCCGTAGGTGGGGGCGCCTCTTGCGGAGTATGTTGGCGTCATATGCTGGCGGCGTCGAGCGTCATTAGTTGGGGTATTCGCGTAATTTTGAGTGCGGCGGAGCTTATTGGGAGTCAAATGCGCCTGCTCGCATGCGCTCTGGCTATTGTGCGCAAAAATCTACGCTTCCTCGTAAAAACAAAAAAAAAAAAAGCCAAAATACCTTTGTTGGCGATCGTATCTGCGGTTTATTCGCTTTAATTCGCGTACCGCTATATATGCTGAAAATACAAACGCGACAAAATCTGAAATAGGATAGCTCAGCCATACCCCCGTTATTCCAAAATATTTAGGTAAAAGCAAAAGAAGGGGAATTAGCAATATGACCTGCCTTAGGACTGTTATCAAAATGGAAAATATGGGTCGCTTTGTGGATTGAAAATATCCGGAAGTTATAATATTTAACGATATGAACGCAAATGCCGCCGTTACTATCCTAAAAGAGTAAACTCCGTCGTCGGCGATATGGGAATCGGCTCCGAGAAAAATTTCAAATACGAGCCTGGCTCCGAATTGGCATATGAGAAATCCCGCTATCGATACCAGCGAACCCGCCAAAATTGCGTTTATATATGCGTTTCTTACGCGGAGGTAGTTTTGCAATCCCCAGTTATAGCCAACAATAGGCTGTATTCCCATGCTGATTCCCACAATCGGCAGGAACATGAAAGTTATTACCGCCGTGTTAACGCCTATAATAGCCAGAGCCGATTCCGAGCCGTAATTGCGCGCCTGCTGGACGAACACCATCACTGCGAGCCCCGTTAGAAACTGTATTACAAACGACGGCGATCCAGCTGACAGCATGCTTTTAAGCAGAGGCGCAAATATTCTAAAATTGCGCAGCCTAAGCTTCAAAAAGCTTTTTCCCCCGAGGTAGAACCACAGCACCCAAATAGTTCCGCAAGCTTGCGCCATTATTGTAGCCAGGGCAGCCCCCCGCACTCCCATTTTAAGCTTGAAAATAAATATGTAGTCAAGGACGACATTCGTAATTCCGCCTATCAACAAAGTTGCCATGGCGTAAACAGGCCTGCCTTCCGCGCGTATAACATTGTTTATGCCAAACGATATTTTCTCGAAAATAAGCCCGCTGATAATTATCGAATAATATCCTACTGCGTCAGGGAGTATGCGTTCTGTGGCTCCCAAAAACATCAGGGTTTGCGGCATAAAATTCAGCATATACAAAGCCACTCCGATGCAGAATACCACAAAGAGGAAGAAAGCCTGTCCAAGGACTTTTTCGGCGTCGTCGTATTTCTTTTGCCCCAGCTTTATCGACGTTATTGTTGCAGTTCCGACTCCTATAGTCATACCGACCGCGAGCAAGAGCAGAGTGGGGGAAAAACAGACGGTTATGGCTGCTATGGCGTCTTCTCCGCAAGCGCGCCCGACGAAAATTCTATCGACGATATTGTAGGCGGCATTGATAATTGTGGCAAATATTGTGGGCACGGAATATTTAAACATCAACATAGTGATGTTGCCTTCGCCCAATTCTTTTACGTATTTGCCTTCCATAACCGTCTTCGTTTTATCCAAAAAAATGCGCCCGCCCGGTCTTTTGGCGAACGCGGAAATATAAAGCCAGCGAATTTGATTTTACGGTGTTACGCGGAAAAATATTCGTTTGCCTGCCTGCAAAACTATTGAAGACGCGGGGCGCTGTATTGTCAGGAACGGGTCGGATATTTTCTCGGAATCCATTTTCACCGCGCCTTGCTCTATCAGCCTGCGTATCTCCTTTTTGCTCGGAAACAGTTTTGTTGAATTCATTATGTTTACGAGGGGGCATTCGTCTTCGGGACTGAGCGAATCCCATGCAAACTCCATCATAGATTCGGGGATTTCGTTTTTTGAAAATACTTTTTCAAAATTTTCAAGTTCAGCCTTTGCTGCGTCTATTCCATGGAAGCGCGTTACCAAAAGGCATGCGAGATCCTTTTTGCACTTCATCGGATGTTCGGATTTCAATCTCTCTATTTGCTCGTCGGAGTATAGCATCAAATATTTGTAATAAGTCCACATGGTTTCGTCGCTAATGGACATAATCTTGCCGAACATATCGCGCGGGGCGTCGTTGAAGGCTATGTAGTTGTTGTAGCTTTTCGACATCTTCTTTACGCCGTCGAGCCCGACAAGCAGCGGCATCGTTATCACTGCCTGGCCGGATTGCCCCGCGTCCCTTTGAAGGTCGCGGCCGACAAGGTTGTTGAAGAGCTGGTCGGTGCCTCCCAGTTCCACGTCGCTTTCAACCATAATCGAGTCGTATCCCTGCACAAGGGGATATAAAAACTCCACGATTGAAATCGGCGTCTTTTCGGAATATCTCTTTGCGAAATCGTCGCGCTCCAACATTCTGGCAACGGTCATTTTGCGCGCAAGATTTAGCGTGTCGGCAAAAGTCATTTTGTTGAACCAGTCGCTGTTGTAGTGGACTTCGGTAAGGTCTTTGTTGAGGACTTTGAAGGCTTGCTCCAGATAGGTTTTTGCGTTTTCGGAGACTTCCTCCGGGGTTAGAACCGGACGGGCGACGCTTCTGCCGCTCGGATCGCCTATGCATGCGGTGTAATCGCCCACAATCAGAACCGCTTGGTGCCCCAAATCCTGGAATTGGCGCAGCTTGTTGAACACAACCATATGGCCGAATGTCAGGTCGGGGCGCGTCGGGTCCACTCCAAGCTTTACGCGGAGTTTCTTTCCGGCGGCAAGTTTTTCCTTTAGCGTTTCCGCTCCTATAAACGTTTCGGAATTTTGCGCGAATATCTCTAATTGGTCCATGTGCAATCTTTAAAAATTTTTTTAAGTCTTCACTAATGTCGCTAAAAAGCAACTTTTTTTTGGTTTTATCGCCGCCGCATGTTTGCGGTATATTTGAATATAGTCAATATTTTGAAAGCCGTTAAAAAAAGCTGGATTATTTGGGGAATTTAACGATAATAACAATTATTGAAGTTCGCGCTTGCGTCGGCGCTGTGCGCTTTTGTGCGGAGGTTTTTGCGTCCGCGGACGGGAAGCGGGGATAGTTTTATATTGCTATAGAAATAAAATGAAAAACGTAATCAGCATAATCATGGGGGGGGGTCGTGGTACGCGCCTTTATCCGCTTACAAAATACCGCTGCAAACCCGCCGTTCCTCTCGCGGGAAAATACAGGCTTGTGGATATTCCGATAAGCAACTGCATAAATTCAGGCTGCGACAGGATATATCTGCTTTCGCAGTTTAACACGGCGTCGCTTCATAAGCACATACAGCAGACATACAAGTTCGACTCTTTCGGCGGAGGTTTCGTAGATATTCTCGCGGCGGAACAGACCGACAGCGGAGGCTCTTGGTACCAGGGGACTGCTGACGCGGTGCGCAAAAATATGCACCATTTCGAGCGCCACGGGGAAAACTGCTACTATCTGATTCTGTCGGGAGACCAGCTCTACCAGATGAATTTCGAGTCTATGATTCTCGCGCACATCGCCAGCGGCGCCGACATAACCATTGCCGCCAAGCCTATGCCGAAATCCGAAGCTCCGGGATTGGGCGTTATGAGGGTAAATGGGAATCTTGAAATTACGCAGTTTGCCGAAAAGCCCAAAGACGAGGCGGTCATAAGATCATTTCTGGTGGGCGATGATTTAAAGCGTAATATGCGCGATAAAAAAGGCGACTATTGCCTTGCGTCAATGGGCATCTATGTGTTCTCGCAAAAAGTTTTGGAGGAGGCCATGTCGGGAAACGAGATGGATTTCGGCAAGGAGATAATTCCAGGGCTTCTTGGAAAGAAAAAATTGTGCGCGTATATATTCGACGGTTATTGGGAGGATATCGGAACGGTGGGCGCATTCTTTGAGGCAAATCTCGCGCTTACTGACGAGAATCCGCCGTTCGATTTTTACCGTGAAGACAAAATTGTTTACACCCACAGCAGATTCCTTCCCGGATCTAAGATTTACGAGAGCAAGGTTGAGCATTCCAATATTTCGGACGGCTGCATAATAAAAAAGGCTTCCATTTGCCGTTGCATAATAGGTATCCGTTCCGTGATAGGCGAGGGAACCGAATTGCGAAACGTAATAATGATGGGCGCCGACACTTACGAGTCGCATATTGAAAAGGCGGTAGCTTACGCCGACAACATTCCCGCAATCGGCATAGGAAAGAATTGCAAAATAAGCAACGCCATCATCGATAAAAACGCCCGCATAGGCGACGATTGCGTTCTTTCTCCCGAAGGGAAGCCCGACAAATGGGAAGCCGACGGACTTTACGTCCGCGACGGCGTTTTGATTGTTACCAAGGGAGCGGTTATTCCAAGCGGGACAAAAGTGTAGTGAAGGGTTGTTCTCAAAAATAAAAGAAAGCCCCGCGGCCCAATGCGCGCGGGGCTTTCTTTTGCGCGGCCGGAAATTGTAAACCGTGGCGCGCAATCTATTCGTTAACGGCGCGCTTGCGAGAGGAAATAGGGACGGTTGTTTTTTTACTTTTGGACAGGGGCGTTTTTCAGTTGTTTTTTTCGAAATTCTTCGATTTGTAATAATTTGAGATTTGGCGAATTTTGATAAAAAAAGCCCGCGCAACAGCGGCAAGAAAAAGAATGGACAAAATTTTTCGTTTGCGCATGCGCAACTTTTAATCGGATTTCAAACGCTTTTTGCGTGCAAAAATCGGCATCCCGCGCGAATCTTAGCCATGGCGGGCAAGCTCTAAACGGCAAATGCTGCCGGAGAGAGGCTTTTTATTTTGTCAAGGGCTTCGGGAAGCCCGCCAAACTCGGCACGCGCCAGCCAAACTCTGGCAAATTCGGATGCTATGAATTTTAACGCAACCTGCTGTCCGGTGGTTGAAACGTCAAAGTCGCCTCTCGCCCGCGCAATCGCCCATTTTATCATTTCCGCGGCGAGAGCAACCTCGCACAGGCAAATCTCGGCGTCGCGGCAGCGCATTTTAGAGGTTGCCGCAAGCGATGTTGCAAAATCGAGAGCCGCTTCCATTTCGTCTAGTTCTGTCTTGGAATATTCTCCCGCGATTTTTTCAGCTTCGCCGTTGGAGGCGAAAAACATCTTGTGGTGGAAACACCGCAGTTTTTGGACTGGATCGACCCTTCCGAGCGCGCAAAGAGCGCGCGAAAATTCTCCGGTGGAATCCAAAAATACGAGCTTGTCCAAGGCGGCGCATACTTTGTCTTCAGGAATGTCTCCGCTCCAAGCTTGCGCTGCAGCCAAGGCTATAGGCGGCATCATTGCGCACCATGGCTGGTGGTTCCCGCCGTCGCCCCATTGTGTTAGAATCATTCCCTTTGCCCCGTATTTCTTTGCGCAATCGCACGCTGCTTTTATATTGCCCAGCGCGCAATCCCAACGCAAACCGAACGAATTCCAAGTATTGGTCCCAGGGGCTACTAAAAAGTTTCTTCCGAGTTCGCGCATCTTGGAGCACTGTTGCTCGTACGGGTGGTCGAGATAATAGCCCCAGAGAATGGGAGTCATATCGTCGGGCAGGAGTTTTGAATATTCGGCGTCCTGCATCAACACGTCCGCCCAAAAATATATTTCTTTTTTGCCGCGCGCGGCGCACAAATTGCGCAATCCCAATATATGGTCTATGTAAACGCGGTATTTCCCCTCTTTTTGGCAGCGTTCCTTGCTGCGCCCCATGCCGAGCTCCCAAGGCTCGTCTCCGCCGATATTGATTTTATCGGAAGAGAAATTAGGCAGGAATTGGGCGTACAAGCCGTCCATAAAATCCAAGGCGTTTTTGTCCGGATACAAGGTTGTGGGAAATTTTCTGACAGTTCCCAGCGGGTCTATAAACGGAGCCTTGCTTTCCGCCAAATGCGCGTACTGCGGATATCTCAGCCACCGTTCCATATGCCCAAGCCCATTCATATTCGCCACCAGCTCGATTCCGGCGAAGTCGCACAGCTTTTGGAGGCGGGCGTATTTTGATTTTGTCATGGGGCTTGCGTCCGCCCAGACAATTTCGTGCCCTTCAAAGGCGTAGGTGTGCTCTGTGTATAATTCCAGCCTGTTGTACTTGAAAAGCGCAAGCTTGTCCAAGAGGCGGGCGAGTTCCTCCATTGTGGGGACTTTGCAACGGCTTATGTCCAGCATAAATCCGCGCACATCCAAATCGGGATAATCGGATATTTCGACCATCCTCATTCCCCTTTCGTCGGACTGCAAGGCTATCTGCCTGAGAGTTTGAAATGCGAGCCTTGCGCCCGTTTCAGTGCGGCTTTTTATTAAAATGCCGCCGTCGTCGATTTTCAGTTCGTAGCCTTGTTCGTGCGCGATGGAATCGTCCGTTTGATTGCGCACATGCGCGCCTTCCGCCAATCCGCGCGAATCGGCGTCAAAACGGGCAATGCTCCAGTCTAGAAAGCCGTCTTTCCAGACAGCCGACTTTGGCGGCGGAAGCAAAGTCGGAATGGGCGCAAACTGTGGGCTATCCGCCATTTCCTAGAATGTGTGCACGAAAAGCCCGGAGCGCAATTTTGGCTCGAACCATGTGCTTTTGGGCGGCATAATCTGCCCGGCGTCGGCTATTGCCATAAGCTGGTCTGTTGTGGTGGGATACATTGAAAACGCCACGGCGGCTTTCCCTGTGTCTACAAGCTTTTCAAGTTCCGCAGTGCCCTTGATTCCGCCGACAAAGTCGATTCTTTCGTCTGTGCGCGGGTCGCCTATTCCGAGTATCGGGGCGAGTATTCTGTCTTGCAGCAAGGCGACATCCAAAGATGCGACGGCATCTAGCCCGTCAGTGTTTTCAAATGTCAGCAAATACCACTGCTTGTCGAGGTACATCGCAACCTGTTTTGAACCGTCGGGAGATTTTTTGTCCGTCTTTTCAAGCTTGCAGGCTGAGGATACTTTTCCCAAAAACTCGTCTTTTGAATTTCCGTTCAAATCGCGCACGACGCGGTTGTATGGAAGAATATTAAGCTGTCCGGCGGGGAATACGACCGATAGGAACCAGTTGTAGTCTTCGTCGCCTGTGTGGTTTGGGTTTTCAGCTTTAAGCGCACGCGCGCAACGGGCGTTGCTTGCGCTGCGGTGGTGCCCGTCGGCGACGTATGCGCAGGGAATGTCTGCGAAAATTTTTACGATTTTGTCCAGAGTCTCTTTATCGGAGATTTTCCAAACGCTGTGCCTTATTCCGTCGTCTGCAACAAAATCAAAAAGCGCGTCTTCGTCTTTTTTGTTTTCAACGATTTTATCGAGTTCAGTTCCGTCCTTTACTGTAAGGAATACAGGGCCTGTATTTACGCGAAGGGTTCTTGTTAGGCGATAACGGTCGTTTTCTTTGGCTTCGCGGGTTTTTTCGTGCTTCTTTATTACGTCGCTGTCGTAATCTTCCGCGCTGAAAGTCGCGACCAGTCCGGTTTGCGAATGGTCTCCCATTTGTTGGCGGTACAGGTACATGCAGGGGGAGTCTTCGCGCACCATATGTCCGGCGTCGACTAGTTTCTGAAAGTTTTCCTTTGCGTGTTGGTAGACGGCTTCGGAGTATGGATCCGTGCCTTCGGGAAGCTCTATTTCCGAGCGCACTACTCTCATGAAGCTCAACGGCTTGCCTTTGGCTTGTTCAACAGCTTGTTCAAAGTTTACTACGTCGTACGGCAGGCTGGCTATGTCCGCCGATTTTTCGGGTGTGGGGCGAAGTCCCCTAAATGCTTTGATTTTCATATCGGTTATATGAAAGTTTTTTTTGTCTGGCGGGCAAGTTTATTATTCGGCATAAAGGCGTGCGCGGAATTAAAAAAGTTTGCATTAAATTACAAATTTGTACAATTTTGCGCCGTGAATATAAAAGTAAATGAAGACGCTTCTTTGCGCGAAAAACATATAATCGCCTGCATATGGGATTTTGACAAAACCTTAATTCCAGGGTATATGCAAACGCCGGTTTTCGAGGAATACGGCATTGACGAAAAACTCTTTTGGCAAGAGGTAAATATGCTTCCGGCTATTTACGCCGAGCGGGGCATAAGGGTGTCGCCGGAGACAGTATATTTAAACCACATTTTAAGTTTTGTTAAAAGCGGGCATATGGCAGGCTTGAGCAACGCAAAATTGCGCGAACTGGGTGGCAGGCTGGAATTTTGCGAAGGATTGCCGGATTTTTTCGACGAGTTGCGAAAGGTTGTTTCCGAAGATTCGCGCTTTGAAAAATTGGATATTTCCCTTGAACATTACATAGTAAGCACAGGACTTGCAGAAATGATACGCGGCAGCGCGATATCCGGGCATGTTGACGGCATTTTCGGATGCGAATTTCTCGAGGAGCCTATGCCTCCCTATTTTTCACGCCAGCCCGAATTTGACTTCAAATCGCTCTCAAACCAAATAAACCAGATTGGGATGATTGT
>CALXLN010000102.1 GCA_944389215.1 uncultured Opitutales bacterium | reverse complement strand
GAATGTGCGAGATAACAAGCTGTATACAGCCAAATATTACCTGCAAAAGAAAGAATAAGATTAATTCTTTGCACAAGCGATGACATTTATCGAGGAATACAATGATGACTCCCAGGGGGCTGATATGATATTCCTCATGGGCAAAGCCTGGTTTGATCTGGGAAAATATGCGGAAGTCGTCAAAACTTTCGGCGACTACCTCAACAAATATCCGGATACGGCGATTATGGAGGCTTGCATGTATTGGTCCGGCATGGCGTACATGGCGCAAGGCGATTTTAAAGCGGCCACTAAGATTCTCGTGAAGATGATAGACGATTATCCCAACGGGACATATTCCGAGGACGGCGCATATCGCCGCGGCGTGGCGGCTTTCGGCGCGGGAGAGTTTGAAATAGCGCGCGATACCCTTGAGGATTTCATTGCCAAATTCCCCAAAAGCAAGCTGCGCGGCGAAGCCGAATTCTTCTTGGGCGACATATACGCGAATGTCAACGAGGTAGATTTGGCTCTCAGGCATTATAAGGCGGTGGAACTTTACACAAAGAACCAAAGCTTTATAGACAATGCCTATATGCAGGCTGCGCGCCTTCTCCACAGCGTGGACCGCTACGAGGAAGAATTTGACTTGATGGATGTATATATAGAGCGCTTCCCCAAGGGAGTGAGGTCCGAGGCGTCTTTCAATAAGGCCAAAGCCAAGGAAATGATGGGTTTGCCAGCCGACGCCCTTGCAATATATAAAGACGCCATTGTAAAGTACGGCGGCAATCCAAAAGACGACGGCGTAGACAAGATGATATTGGATTTCGACAGAATGTGCACAACAAATCTTGAAAAACTCAAGGCTACCGTCGAGTTCTTGAACAAGCTTTTGACGGACAATAAAATGGCGACTGTCCGCCGCGAAAACAACGTTTCCGAACGCCTTCCCGAACTTCTCTATTTCATGGTGGAAGTTCCCGCGAAAAGATACCGCTATTTCCAGGAAAATCCGAAGATAGACAAGCGCTTGTACGAAAAGTTTAAGCGCGACAAGGCTTTCGGAGCAAATCTGTACAAGGATAAAACCATTCTAAAGGACTTGTTCGACCGTTATTCGGCTCAAATTGCGGCGTATCCGCAAGGCGGTACGGAAAAGGTGTTCAAGGACATTTTAGCCGACGCCCAAAAGTCTAATAACAATACTTTGGCTTTTAGAATAATGATGGGTTTGGATGCTATTGGCAAACAGGTCAAGTACGACAAGATGTTTACCGCAGACGACCTTAAAAATTCGTCCGTAAGGACTCTTGTTTGGATTGCCAAGCTGAACGAAAAGTACGGCGCCGACGAGGCGCGCAAAGCCTTCAAAGAGGCTCGCGAGCGCGAAGAGTACGACTATCTTATCGACGTGATGTTCGGCGAAGCCGCCCTTGAAGAGCGCCAGACAAATTGGGATAAAGTGCTTACCATATACCAGGAAATTCAGGACAATTTCCCGTCCGACGAGCGCGCCGCAAACGCCGCTTTGGCGAAGGCCGACGCATACGCCAAACTCGGCAAGCACGACAAGGCCATCTCCGAATACGAATCCGTTCTGAAGACTCCCGCTTGGCGCGGAAACGCCCATGCTGAGGCTCTTTACAAATTGGGCAAAATTGCGCAGCTCGATTCCAAGGTCGATGCGGCGTTAATGTACTATGACAGATGTTATTTGGGTTTTGCAAATTGCTACAAGTGGACGGGCAAAGCCCTGTTGTCGGCCGCGCAGCTGCTTTCGGCTCAGAACAATAGGGATAAGGCAAAGGAGATATGCGACGAATTTTTGGGAAACAAACTTAACGAGGCTTCGCCCGATTTCTCCGAAATAAAGCAGTACCGCCTGACACTTTAATCTTTGACACCCCCTCGAAAGGAGAACCTTTATGAAATCTTTAAAGACAGTATCATTGATAATAGCATCGTCGGTGTTGGCGTGTTTCGCCTTTGCTCAAGAGGCTTCTAACGCAGCGCCCGCAGCCGGGACGGAGCCCGACGCAAACAAGGACCGCTCGTATGTCCAGGATTATGCGGATAAAAAGCCCACTATTGTCATGGTGGACGCAAGCGCGGGAAAAGAAACTCCGGTAACTCTGGTTTCCGCGACGGAAAAAGAGTTTAAATTTAAGGATTCAAGCGGCGGCGAACTAACTGTCCCGAAAAAATCTAAATCATTTAAATTTGCCGTAAAAACAGACAGCAACTGGGGGCGCGCGCGCAACGCGTTTGCTTCCGGAAATTGGAGCGAAGCAATAGTATATCTGCGCCCGATGGTTTATCCGCTTTTGCAATTGACGCCTTTTGACGAGGAGGCTTGCAAGGTGCACGGATTTGTGGATATGTACATTTCCGCGCTTTTGAGCGACAATAGATTGGTGGAGGCGAAATCGCTGGTTTTGGCCATGCCTATTTCGGAAATTCCTCCGTCGCTATTGTCGTCGGTCATAGGCGTTGCTGATACTTTGGCAAAAAGCGGCGACGTAAAAGGGGCGCTGGAAATTTCGGAAAAGCTGACGTTCGACGCTGAAAGCATGTCGGTGATAGACGACATGATGCAGTTCCTTGCGACGTTGCGCAAATGCGGCGCCACAAAAGAATGCGCGGTTTGGTATACAAAACTCGGCAATATGGAAGGCAATCCAGCAAAAAGCGAATGTGTGTTGTGGATGGTCTATTGCGATATGCAGTTGGGAAATAAAATGTCGGCGGAGGTTTATCTTTCCTCCATGAAAGTAGAGCGTGCGGAAGAGGCTTTTTCTCTCCTGCAAATGATAAAAGGCATGCTCAAGGCAACGGCTGAAAAGCCCAATTTCGGCGAAGCTCTAGACCTTTACGCAGAAGGAATTGTCTTTGGCAACCTTTCAAGCCCATGGATGCCGGAGCTGCTTTTCAATGCGGGAATTGCCTACAAAAAGTTGTCTAAGTTTGTGGCGGCCAATGAAATCTTCCTCCAAATTGCGGCTCTTTATCCCGACGACCCGCTTGCGGCTCGCGGTATGAAGGAAATTGTGAAAGTCGAAAAGAAGCCTAAGAAGGTTGTCGACGAGGACGATGAAGACTACGACGATGAAGACTACGACGATGAGGATTACGACGACGAAGAATAATAATATTTTCAAAGGGAATAAAGCGATATGAAACTCCACCATTTTAGACCAAAAAAGGAAAAACGCGGTCTTCTTTACCAAGTATTCATAATAGTTGCCATACTTCAAATCGGCTTGCTTTTTGCGTTCAGCGGATATGTTGTAACTATGTCTATCATAGAGCCTGAAAACAAGTTTGATGCGCCTCCCACTCTTGAAAAGGTAGATAATGCCCCAAAAGAGCAGCGCGTGCGCGTACAGCAGCAGCAGAAGAAATCGCGCCGTGTTACAAAGCGTATTGAAATAGCCAATCCCACAAACGTAAATACTCCCGACGTAAAGATTGAAATTCCCGCGTCGTTCGGAACAGGCGGCGGTATAACGACCGTATCCGAACGCGACATGACTGCCGGAATGAAAATTTCCATTCCCACTCTCGACTTTATGGGAATCAAGTCGAAAGCCGAAAGAGTTCTAATCTGTTTGGATGCGGGACCGTATTTGATGACGGACGAACGAGGCGGTTTGGACACCTATAAGGTAATTCGCGAGGATATAAAAAAGCTCGTTAACGGGCTTCCATCTACTGTTCTTTTCAACTTGATGGCTTTTGACGTAAGCAATGGCACCACTATAAATTTCTTCCAGCGCAGTTTGGTTGCCGCCACCGCCTTTAATAAGCGCATAGCCGCCGACTGGATAAATCCAATAAACGTAAGCTTGAATAAAATAGGCCCCGGACCTAACAACTATAAGCTGAAGTATGAATTTCTTCCGCAGCCTCCGCAGTCGCCCGAATATAATCCTTATAAGTCTAACATATACCGCATTTACCAGGCGGCTTTGGAGCAGGGGGCCGACACAATCTATATCCTGACCACAAATTGGGTCGATCCGGAAGAAATCAAGATGCCTTGGACGG